>JAFTMF010000032.1 GCA_017452565.1 Clostridia bacterium | reverse complement strand
TCCTCGCGCTATGAAACGGTTGGATTGGATCGTGTTTTCATTGTGGACAGAGGTGAAATTAGCGTTGTTCCGTTGGACGGCGGGAGCAAGCCCCCGCCCTACGGGAGTGTGCGAACAGTTCAATAGAGAGATCGGGTGCAGGAGCTTTGCTCTCCTTCAGCTCACCGTTCCGTACTGCCAATCAATGATCCCGCCGAAATCGTAGACGGTGTAGCCCATAGCCGCCAGCTTCTTCGCCGCCTCCAGACTCCGTCTGCCCGAGCGGCAGTAGAGATAGATGGGCACGTCGAGGTTAGGTAGCTCCTGAGGACGGGTGGTGCCGATCAGCTCGTTGGGGAGCAAAAGCGCGCCGGGAATGTGGGACTCGTTGTACTCGTCCAGCCGCCGCACGTCCAGAAGGACGAAGGGCTTGCCCTCGGCAGACAGAGCGTCCATCTCGGATTTCGCCCGATCCTGCGGAATCGTCTCGTAAGATCCCTTGGTCGGCTGCTCCGGATCGGCGTTGCCGTCAGAGGTGGAAGAGGAGGGCTTATTCTGCTCCCCCGTGGCGGTGGTGGAGGATGCCCCACCGCTTGCAATGCTCTTGCAGGCAACCGCTGCCAGTACCAGCGCACCCAGCAGTGCGCAACATAACAGAACGCGCTTCATTATGCCTCCAGCGACTTCAGATAGTCGATGCAGATCTTCGCCTCGGTAAGTCCGTCGGGAGAGAGCGTTTCGCTCTCCACTACCATAGGAACACCCATCCGTGCAGCGGTTTCCCAAACTGCCTTTACGGGAGCGGTGCCCATCCCCAGCGGCTTTCCTTTGCCGTCAGCCAGTCCGTCCTTGATGTGGATCACGGGCAGGCGTCCCTCGCCGTAGAGTTTTTCCATAACGGCAACGGGATCCTGTCCTGCGTGGTACGCCCAGTAGGTGTCGATCTCAAATTCCACGCCGGTCATCCGCTTCTGCATCTCCTCGTGGGTGATCACGCCGTAAGCGGTGGGCAGGAATTCGTGGGAGTGATTGTGATAGCCCAGCTTGATGCCCTCTTTGGCCAGCCGAGCGGCACAATCGGACATAAACTCGATGAAAGCGTCCAGCTTTTCGGCGGTGGACAGATCCGCACCGGGAACGATGATGGTATCACAGCCGATGGTCTTGTGATAGGCAACCGTGCCCTGGAAATCGTCCCGCAGAGCCTCCCAGCCGGTGTGAGTGCCCGATGCGGTAAGGCCGTACTGATCCAGCCAACCCTTGATGGTCTCGGCCGAGTGACCGAAGAAGCCTGCAAATTCCACATAGGAATAGCCCATCTCGGCGATGGCGCGGAGGGTGCCCTCCATATCCTTGGGGGTGTTGTCACGGACGCTGTAAAGTTGAATTCCGTATTTCATATGCTGTTCTCCTTTATGTGAGATTAGGTTAAACAAGAATCAATCAAATCCGTAGGGGTCGACGCCCTCGGCGACCCGTTCGTGCGGTTCGCACGAGATGAGAAATGGTAACTGTCGGTTGTGGCTACGGTGGGAATGTGTTCGGAAAATAAAGATCCGAGTACAACTCAATTATACTCGGATCTTTTATATTTGTCAAGTGTGTCAGCGGGAGAACATCACTTTTTCGCTGGAGAAGAGCTTTGCCAGAACCGCCACCATACCGCCTTCAACGAGGAGATTCAACGCAAC
The DNA here is from genome assembly GCA_017452565.1 of Clostridia bacterium. Taxonomy (GTDB): domain Bacteria; phylum Bacillota; class Clostridia; order Oscillospirales; family CAG-272; genus CAKSQF01. Next base: position 1,805 of record JAFTMF010000032.1, on the reverse strand, counting down.
GGTGACCACCACCTGAAGGGGCGACCAAGTGAAGGAAAAGACGCCGGTCATACACTGCACGCTGTTGTACAGGGGGATGCAGTACCAGTAGAGGGCACTTGCGCTGCCGCCACCGAACATTGCGGTAATGCCCAGGAGCATATTCACCATCATAAAGGGCGTGATGAGGGTGCCCGCTTCCTTCACCGATTTGGCAAGGGCGGAGAGAACGGCGATCAGGGAGATCATTACCAGTACGGTGGAGAGAATCACCACCAGCAGAACGGCGTAATCCACTGCGGTGTACACCGATGCGTCCAGCTCGGCGGTGCCGCCCATCAGCTTGGGAAGTGCCAGCATCGTGCCGACGAAGCTGGAGGTGCCGCTGAACAGAGCGATCAGGCTGAGGCTGAGGATCTTGCCGATAGCCAGCTCCCGGCGGGCGATGGGGGTGACCAGCAGCGTGGCGATGGTGCCTCGCTCCTTCTCACCTGCGATAGACTCGGGGGCGACTGCCATACAGCCCGAGAAAAGGAGCATCATCAGCAGCATAGGGAGTATCATCGCAAAAATCTGCGCGGTCATCGCTTCCTCGGAGGCAAGATCGTAAACCGTGTCGCCGGGGTTGATGTCGAATTTGTTGGCCAGCGCCGACTCGTACTCGGATAAAATGGCAAACAGAATATTGTAAGCGTTGTAAGACGGAGTTTCGGTGGAATCGTAGTAGATCTCCACCTTGGGCGCGGGAGTGCCGGTGAGACTGTCGTAGCCCATAATGGCAGCCTCGAAGTCGGCAGGGAAGCGGACTGCAAGAGCGGCATCGCCCTCGGTGACCTTTTCGGGATCAAACCCCTCCCGGAAGTCAAACTTCTCGGTTGCATCGCAAATGGCTTTCACGGAAGCGGGGAGATTTTCGGCGTACACCACGTACACGGTGTCCTCGTCCTCGCCGAAGGCACCCTCCAGCGCACCGCCCATCAGGGAGTAGATGGCGTAGATGAGAATACCCGGCAGGAGGGCGGTGAGCACCAACCGACGATCGGAGAAGAAGCGGCGCAGCTCCTTTTTCATAATGGTCAGGATGTTTTTCATACGGCGTCGCCTCCTTTCAGATTGCGGTAGATGTCGAAGAAGGTGTCCTCCATCGACTGGTCGCCGCAAACCTCAGTGAGCGTTCCCTCGGCGGCCAGTTTGCCGTCAATGAGGATGCCTACACGGTCGCAGAGCTTTTCCACCAAGCTGAAAATGTGGGTGGACAGGAGGATGGTCTTGCCTTCCTTCTTCAGCTCCTCCAAAAAGTCGGTGACCACACGGGCGGTGAGGACGTCCAGACCGTTGGTCGGCTCGTCGAAGATGATAATGGCAGGATCGTGGACGATGGAGATCACCAGCGAAACCTTCTGTTTCATACCGGTGGAGAGATTGGCTACCTTCACCTCGGCAAAGCGGTCGATGCCAAAGCGGGCGAAGAGTTTGGCTTTGCGCTCGGCGGCAACCTTGGGGTCGATGCCGTGGAGAGATGCGAAGAAATCGAATAAGTAGTTGGGGGTGAAGAATTCCTCCAGCTTCAGCTCGCCTGTGAGAAAGCCCAGACTGGCACGGACGGCGGTGGGGTTTTCTCTGAGATTGTGTCCGGCTACGGTGATCTCGCCCTCGTCGGGGGTGATGAGAGTGGCGATCATACGGAGAGTGGTAGTCTTACCCGCACCGTTGGGGCCCAGCAGACCGTAAATCTCGCCTTCACTAACCGAAAAGGACAGCCCATCCACGGCCACCTTTTCCGACAGGCCTGTTTTTTCGATCTTTTGTTGCTTTTTGGACAGCTT
>JAFTMF010000031.1 GCA_017452565.1 Clostridia bacterium | reverse complement strand
TGATGCGTCGCAAATTTTCTTTAAAAAATCTCCAAAATCTGCAAAAAAATTGCAAAAGGGTATTGCAATTTGGATTTTGCTGTGCTATAATATACCCGCTGTGCGCATTTGGCGTACGAAAAATATTATTACGGAACGGTCCGCTGCAGGCTCGCAAGAACGTTCTATGAATTTAAAGGAGGAAAACCTGATGGATCTGATCAAGGCTTTCACTAACGAGCAGATGAAGAGCGAGGTTCCTACTCTCAACGTAGGTGATACCGTTCGCATTCACAACCGTATCAAAGAGGGCAACAAGGAGAGAATCCAGTTGTTCGAGGGTACTATCATCGCTAAAAAGGGCGGCGGAATCTCCGAGACCTTCACCGTTAGACGTGTTTCCTACGGCGTAGGCGTTGAGAAGACTTTCCCCGTTCATTCCCCTAACGTAGTTAAGGTTGACGTTATCCGTAGCGGTAAGGTTCGCCGTGCGAAGCTGTACTACGTACGTGGCAGACTGGGTAAGGCTGCTAAGGTTAAGGAAAAGATTTAACCTCAAAAAAGCGCACCGAGCGGTGCGCTTTTTTGATTCCTTTTTGCAGATCAAATTTTAACAATGCTATATTCCCCCATCCGGACGGGATGATAGGAGGATTTTGCTTTGCGTAGTCCCGGGATGCCCATATCTTCCTCCCGATTGACATAGGTGCAATCGGTAAACTCGGAAGAGAAGAGTTTGTTGATCATAGCATAAGCACCGTTGTAGGAACGATCGGCCTTTTCAATGTGAATGAGCGCTACGTCGGGGCACATTACCTCGCCGATGGAGTAGGCAACCGGAGTGCCCTCTACGTAGAGGATGCCGGCCTGCAGTTCCAGCTCCTCAAAATGGTCAAGGCTATCAAGGATTGCCTCGTACTCATCGGGCAGACGGCTGTCTACTGCAAAGAGATGCGCTGCTGCCTCCCGCAGCAGGTGCAGATTGTCCGGTGTAACCGAGACGTACTCCCACTTGTATTTCTTCTCGAAATTGTTCACGTGATTGCGCTTCTGATGGAATCGGTTGCCGGCAAGGGTAGACAGATCTTTTTGCAGATAGATATAATCGTGCATCCAAGGTGCGTCGATGACCTCGGCATCGGGATAGAGCCGTTTCACTCTTTCCACCGCTTCAGCGTCCAGCGGCCGCAGGAGCAGGGGAGAGCCGAGTCTGCTGCGAAGTTCCTCCAGTACGGTGCGGAGCGTCTCATCGTCTGCTGCCCGAGGGAATAAACAGAAGTCGGGCTGGTTACCGTAGTGACCGACCAGACAGCGGATGCCGCCCGCGTCGATCAGGCGATAGTGCATTACTTTTCGCCACATATATATATTGGAAAAGTTTTCAAAGGAAATCGAGCCGGTTTTGGGGAAATACTGTTTATCAGACAGCAAAACCTCTCGCTCGGTGAGTGTTGCTTGCATAGAATGCTCCTTTTTATTTGGTTGTTTCCTATTGTATCACCAAATTTTCCGCATTTCAAGCACCTATAAAAATTTTTTTGAAAAAAGTCAAAAAACCTATTGCAAAATAAAAAAAGATGTGCTATAATAATCCCGTTTGATAAAGAATCTATGAGAGGTGTGAGATCATGAAAGCAGGAATCCATCCCGAATATAAAGAATGCACGATCAAATGTGCTTGCGGCGCCGAGATCAAGACCCATTCTACTAAGGGCGATATGACCGTTGAAATTTGCTCCAAGTGTCATCCTTTCTTCACCGGCAAGCAGAAGTTTGTCGATGCAGGCGGACGTGTGGACAAGTTTAAGCGTCGTCTGGCTGGTGCTTCCAAGTAATTCGGATAGCCTATGCCTATCAGAGCGAGAGTGCAGAAGTATGCCCTCTCGCTCTTTTGCTATTTGTTTGTATTTTTCGAAAGAGGAATTTGATATGGCACTGTTTTTGCGAGACGTATATTTGGAAAAGTTAGAACGTACCGATCTGCGGTCTGCTGAGGACTATCTCAGAATGCGTGCGGATAAACTAAATACCGACGAAGCCCTTGCTCGATATATGGGCGAGGTCTTTTGGATGCTCCTTTGCCGAGACAACATCGAACTGACCGAATCAGAAGCGGAGATCTGCCGTACGAATCTTTCTGTTCTGCGGCAGACTGCGGAGCGTGCACCCAAAGGAGCGTTGCTTCCCGCACTGGCAGGACACATTACCGAGCGCTGGCCTTGGCTGTTTGCTGATTTTGCAATCAATGCTGCTTCTGCGGAAGAAACGATGAAACTCGCAGAGCAAAGAGCTGAGCGACTGTTCGGAAAAGCACTGCTTACCGATCCCCGTAATCCGCTTGCTGCGGCGCTGATTTATCCCCGCAACGATGATGGCAAGCGAGTTTTGCCGCGTGATATCAAAAAGGCGTTGCTGGACTCCCTTTCAGGTGAGAGTGCCATCGAATATTATTTGAAAAACGAAATTTGTTGAGGAAAACTATATGGAACAAGCAAATCTTTTTCGCGCAGAAGAGGCACCTCGTGCGGTCTTGGTATCGGTGATTACTCCCGATATGGATCAAAGAGAAGCCGCCGTGTCTCTGGATGAGCTGGAAAAACTATTGGAAACCGCAGGCGGAACACTGTTTGCGCAAGTGATCCAACAGCGGCAGGCACCGGTTGCCGCCACCTATATCGGAACCGGTAAGCTGGTAGAGATCAGAGATCTCTGCCAAGCCAACGACGTGCATCTGGTGATCTTCGACTGCGAGCTTTCGCCCGCTCAGATCAAGAACGTGGAGAATGCGCTGGAAGAAGGAAAGGACGATTTCGAGGTGCGGGTTATCGACCGCTCCATGCTGATTTTGGATATCTTCGCCCTCCATGCCACTACCGGCGAGGGTAAACTGCAAGTTGAACTTGCCCAGCTTCGCTATGCCGTTCCCCGTCTTATCGGACGAGGCACCGAGCTGTCCCGACTGGGCGGTGGTATCGGCACTCGCGGTCCCGGCGAAAGTAAGCTGGAGACTGACCGCCGTCACGTTCAGAGACGGATTGCCGCACTGGAGGCGCAGATTGCCGAAATGGATGCCAACCGTCAGGTGCAACGTGTCAAGCGCGAGCGTTCGGGCATTCTGAAGGTTGCCATCGTTGGCTATACCAACGCAGGCAAATCTACGCTGTTGAATCGCCTCACCGATGCGGGCATTCTGGCAGAGAACAAGCTCTTCGCAACCCTCGACCCCACTACTCGTAAATACGAGCTTCCCAGCGGACGGGAGCTTTTGCTCACTGACACCGTCGGCTTTATCCGCAATCTGCCTCACCATCTGATCCGTGCCTTCCGCAGTACGCTGGAAGAGGCGAAGTTTGCCGATGCTATCCTGATTCTGGTAGATGCATCCGACCCCGAGGCGGACAGTCAGCTGGAGGTTACCGAAAAGTTGCTCTACGATCTGGGCGCATCGGATAAGCCTATCCTATACGTCTTCAATAAGTGCGACGTTTCCACCGAAGCGGCGCAGGGACTGATGCGTCTTCGCGGTAAGGACAACGTGGTTGCTATCTCGGCACTGGATGGCAGAGGCGTCCCCGATCTGGTGGATAAGCTGGAGCTGCTCGCGCTGGGCGGCAAGCGGATGTGTGTGCTGATGATCCCCATGAACAAGCAGGGACTTGTTGCACAGCTTTATGCCGCTTCGGCTGTAGAGGACGTAGAATACTTGGATAACGGCGTTCGAGTGGTCGCTCTCTTGGACGAAAAGCTTCGAGGAAGATTTAAGGATTATATTGTAGAATAATCTCCGCATAGCGGAGCACAGGAGAATTGTTATGGAAGGGAATACCAACTGGTCTTGGTCGGTTACCGCTGTAGTGATCCGTGACGGCAAGGTTTTACTTGCACGCCACACGTATGGTGTTGGAAAAGGTCTGCTAATCGTACCCGGTGGCTATGTGGAATCGGGAGAAACACCGCAAGAGGCAGTTATCCGTGAGTATTTAGAAGAAACCGGTGTGAAAATTTTTCCACGAGAGATCATTGGTATCCGTTTCAATTCTCACGATTGGTACGTTGCGTTTGCGGCTGACTATATTGAGGGAGAGGCGCGGTCGGATGGGGACGAGAACAGCGAAGTGCTATGGATTCCTACTGATGAAGCGCTTATGCGAGAGGATGTCCCCGATTTGACGAAAAAACTGATCGGGTGTGCTCTTTCTTGTGACCGAGGGCTGCACTTAGTACCCTATAATGGAAGTTTAAAAAACGGTCCCTACTCCCTTTACGGCGTTGATTTTGACATAAATGAAAGAGGTAAGCTATGAGCTGTCTTGGAAATATACTTTGGTTCTGTT
>JAFTMF010000030.1 GCA_017452565.1 Clostridia bacterium | reverse complement strand
TTTTTTTGTGCAACATCAACAAATATTGTACTGTAGATACTGTAATGCAAGCCAATTCTCCAACAAAAAAAGAACCGAGGCTTTCGCCTCGGTTCAATTAGTTATACGATGATTATACTCTCTTCTTAGAGAATACTGCAACGCCCAGCAGGGATACTACTGCCAGAACTACCAGTGCAACTACGGAGTCGCCGGTAGGAGCAGGAGTTACGGGCTTGGTAGCGGGCAGCTTAGGAGTGGTCTGACCCTTAGCCAGAACCTTGCCGCAGTCTGCACATACGGTATCGCCGGTGTAGCCTTCAGCGTCCTTGGTAGCCTCAACCTTGCCCTCAACCTTGGTTTCGGTGTGCAGGCAGCAGCCGGTAGCGTCAGCCTTAAGGGTTACGGTTACGTTTTCGCCTTCGGTCTTAGCGTATGCATCGCCGGTAGCGCCGTTGAGCTTTACAGCACCTGCATCGTCGGTTACGTTGCCGCCAACCTCAGCGGTGAAGTTGGAAATGGAACCGTCTACGTGGTAGGAGTAACCGGAGATTACGCCTGCCTGTGCGTCGGGAGCGTCGATCAGAACGTTCTTCAGGCTGCCGGAGATAACGTCATCGGGAGCTTCCCATTCACGGAAGCCTGCCAGAGCGCCTACGCAAGCAACGCCGGTAACCTTAACGGTTACGTTCTCCAGGCTGATGTTGTTCAGCGCGCCACGGTTGGAACGGCCAACCACTGCGCCTACGTTAACGCCCTTGTTGCCTGCATACTGAGTAGAGAGCTCGGTAGCGGTGGAGGTAACGGTGATGATACTGTCCTTAATGGTCAGATCCTTGATGCGGCCGTTGCCGGGGTTGTTTTCCAGATTGTTTACCAGCAGACCGTAGTCGCCCTTTGCGGTGGAATCAACGGTAACGGACAGACCGGTGATGGTGTGACCCTGACCGTTCAGAGTGAAGGTAGCGTCCTTGATAGGAGTCCAAGCCTTGCCGGTCATATCGATGTCAGCGGTGATCTTGATTTCCTGAGAGCCCAGGAAGTTTCTGCCGAACTTGTTGTAAGCGGTAGCCAGCGCGATCAGGTCGTCAGCGGTGCCGATTTCCTTGTAGTTGGTGCGCTTGCCGTCCTGCTCGTCGGTAACGGTTGCGGAAACTGCATCAGCAGTAACGTTCATCTTGTCAGCGCCGGTAACGAACAGAGTGTCGTTAGCAACGTCGTTCAGAGAAGCCTTAACGGTAACTTCTGCGCTGAGAGAAACCAGGTTGAACTTGTCGTTGCCCTCAACCTTACCGCAAACAACTGCAACGTTTGCATAAGGAGCGTCGATTACAACGTTCTTCATGGTAGCGGAGATGTTGGAGTCGAAGCCCCAAGCCTTTGCGCCCATCAGAACAGCTACGTTACCTGCACCCTCGTGATTGATGGTGAAGCCGTCGATTTCAACGTTGGTAACGTTTGCACGGTCAGCGTAACCTATGATACCTACGTTAGAGGAACCGTTGCCCTTAACGGTCAGGGAGCAGTTCTTGATCTTCACGTTGGTGATCAGACCGTTTGCATTGTTGTTCTCCAGTCTGTGAGCCAGAAGACCAACGTCGCCGCCGGGATTCTCAACGGTTACGTTGAGGTTGGACAGGGTGTGTCCGTCGAAGTCCAGAGTGAAGATACCCTTGTTGATGGGGGTATAGTTCTTTCCGGTCATGTCCAGGTCAGCGGTAACCTTGATGGTTTCGCCTTTTCTGTAATCTCTGCCTGCTGCGTTTGCAGCCTCAGCCAAAGCTACCAGCTCATCGGGGGTATCGATGGTGGTGAGATCGAGCTCGCCTGCGAACAGAGAGAACGCAGGGATCATGCACAGCAGCATTGCAGCTACCAGCACGAAAGATAGTGTTTTCTTCATAAAAACCTCCTGAAAATTTATCGGCATTCTGCCGACATATGGGTAGTTATATTTTAACACATCGTTCACAAATTGTCAATGGATTGCGCCTTTTTCCAAGCCGATCATACCGCCAAACTTTTTGGAATTTTTTTGTCAATTTCGCACAGAGGTGTGTTATTAGCTCAAAACAAAGTGATATTTTCATCTTTTCCATTACTTTATGAAAAAATTTCGTTTTTCGAACATTTGTTCACGATTTCGTCACAAATATCTGTTACACTATATAAAAAGTGCCCCGTGGGCTCATTCCGCTGCAGAAAGGATCAAGTTATGCAATCTCTGACTCCCAAAGAAAAACTGGTCTACGATTATATTACCAACACCATCCTCACCGAGGGATACTCTCCCAGCGTGCGGGACATTCAGCAGGCGCTGGACGTGAAATCCACCTCCACCGTCCACGCCTATCTCCAACGTCTGGAGGAAAAGGGCTACATCCGCAAATCCGACCGCAAGAGCCGTTCCCTGCGGGTGAACGATTCCGTGTCCCCTTCTCAGGACAGAGCCATCGCTCACATTCCGCTGGTGGGTACCGTTGCCGCCGGTACGCCTATTCTGGCAACGCAGAACATCGAGAAGTATCTGGACATCCCCCTTACCTCCCGCTCCCATCGGGAGAAGGATCTCTTTGCGCTTACCGTTAAGGGCGAGAGTATGATTGAGGCCGGCATCCTGCCCGGCGACACCATCATCGTTCACAGAGACTGTCAGATCCGCAACGGCGATATCGTCGTTGCACTGATCGAGGACGAGGCTACCGTCAAGACCTTCTATCAGGAAAACGGACACTTCCGTCTGCAGCCCGAAAACTCCACCATGGAGCCGATTATCGTGAAAGAGCTCTCCATTTTGGGCAAAGTGATCTCGGTGCACCGCTTCTACGAGGGGGCAGTATGAAAAAACACCCCTCCGAATCCCGCACCCCCGCACCCGCTGCCAAGCTGACACCTGCCGCCATAGCGAAGCTGATGCGCTACGCCCTGTGGCTTGCGCTGCTGGCTCCGTTGATTGATACGCTGATCATCTTTCCCCTGCGTCAGATCGTACTGGCAAACATTGGCGCCGGCGTGGTGTTTCAGCTGCTCTTTCAGGCAACAGAGTTGTTCAATCTGGTGGCCTTCTTCCTCCTATTGGCGCTGGCCATCTACTGTGCGATTGCCGATGCTCCCCGCGTACTGGGACGAATTGTCGCCCTCCACGGAATCTCATCTTTTTTCGTGGTGATCCTCCTGCGGCTGGGCTTGTACTGCCTGATGGCGTGGATCGACGCCCAGTACGTCCTTCCTTTTGGTCTGTGCAATCAGACGCTGAACACACTGCTGCGCAACAGCGGCGCCGAGCTGATGAGTCTGGCGCTGTCCCTCTTCATTAGCCAAGTGGTACTCTTCGTCCTGCTGGGCGTGATTGCCTTCCTTTCTCTGCGCACACGGCAAAAAGCACTCTCTGCCGGAGCAAATCTCTCCCCCGTATCCCTTGCAAAGCAGTTTGACGCCTCTCCCCTGCCTCGGATGCTGCGCATCGGCTTGATTCTCTACACCCTGTTCGCACTGGGCAATCAGGTCTTCGACACCGTCTCCACGGTGATCAATCTGGGTGCCCCCGACGGATTCAGCTCTCTCTTGTCGCTGATCGTCCCCTATTTCCTCTTGGCGATCTATACGCTGATCTGCTATCTGGCGCTGGACTACGGCACCCGCTATATTGCCCGGGAAGCCACCGTCTGAATCCTATCAAACTCAATCAAACTAAAACCGCCGCCCTGCTCGGGCGGCGGTTTTCGGTTTTCTGTAAGCTTCTTCAGCGCTCAGCTTTTACGATCAACTTGATGGCAGTTCGCTGCTCGTCGTTGACAGACACTTCGGCAAAGGAAGGCTTGCAGCAGATCTCGATCTGATCCTCTGCAAGGAATGCGCTGGATACAGCGATTGCCTTGATTGCCTGGTTGACTGCACCTGCACCGATTGCCTGTACTTCTACTTCACCGGCATCACGGATCACACCGGCAATGGCTCCTGCAACAAGGTTGGGGCTGGACTTAGCAGATACTTTCAGAATTTCCATTGGGTTTCACCTCTCACATTGGGAACGGGTATATAGATACCTCTTGGTAATATTATACCAAATTCTCAAAAAAGTTCAAGAGGGCTGAGATTTCTTATGTAAATTCTACCCTTGATACAAAATCCACCCCTGCTTTTTGTGGTGTTTTGCTAAACTCAACGCCTTGAAAAGTTACATTTCCCTTCGCAAGTTCGAATTTTGTCGGAATTTTGTATCTGAGTTTCCGAATGATACAATTTACGTCCACGCCCAAAGCGCTATCGGTGACGCCGCACATTCCCAGATCCGTGACGTAGCCGCTCCCCGCCGGAAGAATTTTGGCATCAGCGGTAGGCACGTGGGTATGGGTCCCCACTATCATATCAATTTTTCCATCAAACACGTGGGCCAGCGCAATTTTCTCGGAAGTGGCCTCTGCGTGAATGTCCAGAAGTGACAGATCGTATTTGCCCTTGCAGCGATCCAAAATTTTCTCAATCGTACGGAATGGGCAATCGATAGGGTCCATAAAAGCCGTTCCTTGGACGTTGATTACCAGAATCCGCCAGCCGCAAACGTCCAGAATCGTATAGCCCTTTCCGGCAACCGCATCGGGATAGTTAGCAGGGCGCAGGATCCGCTCCTCATCGTCCAGATAGTGATAAATATCCCGCTTTTGGAAGATATGATTGCCGCCGGTGATGACGTCCACGCCTGCAGAGAGCAGCCGTTCTGCCGTATCCTTGGAGAGACCGTTACCCACGTCGGCGTTCTCGCCGTTGAGCATTACGAAATCAATCTGCCGCTCCCGGCGCACTTTATATAAGGTTTTGCATAGCCGATCTACTGCATCGGGACATACGATATCGCCCAAACAAAGAATTTTCATAAAATGTCCTTTCAAAACAAATACCCAAATTGGGAAAAGAAGGAGAAGCGGCTCCCTGTGGAAGCGAACTTCTCCTTCTGAGATCCATATTTCATAATATATCGCTATTTATGAGAAGTCGGCAATGCCGAGCTGACTTGCAAGCTAACTTTATATTATTTATATGTTCCAAACCCTTTCGGATTTGATAAATTACTTGGCGTAATCGGTAGCACGGCTCTCTCTGACCACGTTGATCTTGATCTGACCGGGGTACTTGAGCTCGCTCTCGATCTTCTTGGCAACGTCTCTTGCCACCAGAATCATTTGCTGGTCGGAAACCATCTCGGGCTTGACCATGATCCGCACTTCTCTGCCCGCCTGAATTGCGAAGGACTTCTCCACTCCGGGGAAGGATTCTGCAATTTCTTCCAGCTTCTGCAGACGCTTGATGTAGTTTTCCAGATTCTCGCGTCTTGCGCCGGGACGTGCTGCGGAGATGGCGTCTGCCGCCTGCACGATGAATGCGATCGTAGTCTTGGGATCTACGTCGCCGTGATGGGCTTCGATGGCGTGAATGATTTCTTTGCTTTCCTTGTACTTCTTGGCAACGTCCACACCGATCTGCACGTGGCTTCCTTCGGTTTCGTGGGTGAGTGCCTTACCAATATCGTGGAGCAGACCGGCACGCTTGGCAATGGTGCTGTCTACGCCCATTTCGTCGGCGATCATTCCCGACAGGAGGGCTACCTCGATAGAGTGATCCAGTACGTTCTGACCGTAGCTGGTACGGTAACGGAGTCTGCCCAGCAGCTTCACCAGCTCCTGAGAGATACCGTGAATGCCTGTTTCAAAGGTTGCGCGGTCGCCTGCCTGCTTAATAGACAGCTCCACTTCCTTCTTGGCCTTTTCCACCATTTCTTCGATGCGGGCAGGGTGGATTCTGCCGTCCGCAATGAGTTTTTCCAATGCCAGTCTCGCCACCTCGCGGCGTACGGGATCAAAGCAGGAAACGGTAATGGCTTCGGGGGTATCGTCGATAATCAGATCTACACCGGTGAGGGTTTCCACGGTACGGATGTTGCGTCCCTCGCGGCCGATGATTCTGCCCTTCATATCGTCGTTGGGCAGGGGAACCACCGATACGGTTGCCTCGGTAACGTGGTCGGATGCCAGACGGGAGATGGCCAGCGACAGAATGCTGCGAGCCTTGTCGTCTGCGTCCTCCTTCAGCTGCTCCTCGATCTCGGAGAGCTTCATTGCCGCCTCGTAGCGGGCTTCCTCTTCGATCTGACCGATGATCTCAGCCTTGGCTTCCTCTACGGTAAGTCCGGAGATCTCCTGCAGCTTTTCCAGCTGCTGGTTCTTGATGTTCTCCAGCTCTTCACCGCGTGCGGTGTTTTCCTTGATCTTATTGTCCAGCTGTGCTTCCTTGCGCTCGCACTGCTCGATTTTCCGATCCAGTTGTTCTTCGCGGGATGCTACGCGGCGTTCGAGACGAGTGACTTCATTTCGGCGTTCCTTGATCTCTCGTTCGTTTTCCTTCTTAGCGGCGAGGATCTCTTCTTTGGCTTCCAGAACCGATTCCTTTTTCTTGGTTTCGGCCAGCTTCACAGCTTCGTCTACCAGGCGCTTGGCTTCCTGCTCAGCAGAGCCAATCTCCGCCTCAGCGATCTTCTTTCGGTAGGCTATACCGCCAAAGAAACCGCCCGCAAGCATCAGAAGTCCGATGCCGACGATGATCCCCACCCAACCCGCTGTGGGAATGGTGAGTATGATAGGGTAAAACAATTTTTACACCTCCTTCGTAAAATGCATAATTTATACTAACGTTTTGGCGTAGGTAAAATTATATCCATTATCATTTTAATCATTTTGTGCCTCTCTGTCAAGAGGTTGTGAACAGTTTGTGAAAAATTTATATTTGTTTCACAATTTGATCGATTCATCAAATTCACCCGCACGCGTTTGTGCAGGTCGACAAGTCAATAACCGTTCGCCCGAAGCATAAAAAAGCAGTCCGACCAAGGTCGGACTGCCCAAAATACTTATACGCAATCGAAAAACTCGATCTTATCCTCCAGTGCGCGGCGTTTTGCCTTGGTCAGAGCCGTCATATACGCATCGTAGTTCTCATTCACCACGGCGTACAGCTTCCGATCGGCAGTAGCCGCCAAAGCGGTAGCGAAATCGGAGAAGCGATCTCTGTCGGTATCGTCGTAGACCTTGAAGCGCATCGCGCCGTCGTTGGTCACGGCCGCCAGCAGAACGGGATTTTTAGGAACAAAGGTAGAGATTTCGCAAATCGCTTCCATGGGAACGGTATAGATCCAGATGATCTCGCCGCCCTTGGCTGCAGCTGCCTTGCGGATCTTCTCAAAATCGGACACGATCCAGCTCTTCACCCGGGGATTGTTGGCACGGGACTTGATGGTCTGTTCAGAGGGAACGGTAAAGCCCCAGTGACGGAGATAAGCCGACACAATCCGGGCAGATACGCCGGTATCCAGACGGTTGGCCGCCAGTTTCCGGGCGGAGGACTTATCCCAAAGGCTGCCCTCTCCCGCATCGCACTGATAGGGGACCGAATTTGCCAGACGGCAAACGATATCCTCCTCCTGCTCGGGGGTCAGGATCAGATCGGCAGTGCCGTCGCCAGACTCCATTCGATTGGAATAGCGCTCGTAGCTATCCAGAATCATACGAACCTCTTCCTCGGAGGCGCCGCTGAGATTGACGATTTCGTCCACTTCCTTGCCGTTTTTGGACATCAGAACGATTTCTCTCTGTCCTTCCGCCTTCATAGTGCTTTCCGCACAGCAGAAGCCCTGCAGAGAGTCCAGCAGATGACGGCGGCGCTCCGCCTCGATCCGGCGAGCCACCTGCAAGCGGATCTGCTTTTCATTCTCAGCCGCCACGTTGACCTTGCGGTTGAGACGCAGAGGAGAGATAGATAGAACGCCCGCAATGACGGGAATCTGGAAGATATAGAAGGTTACCAGCGAATCGATCCAGCCGGAGCCTGCCAGCTTCATAATCAGCAGAACCAGCAAGGTGATCACCAGCATTCCGCCGGACGGAATCAGCGACCAGAACACGTTTTTCATCTTCGCCAGTCGATAGACGGCGTAAACGATTCCCACCGACGCCACCAGCGACAGCAGAACCAAAATCACAATAATACCAAAATTCACGAAAAATCACATCCCTGTTTCAGTTTATACCATATTGGGTTGATTAAAACTATTGTACTACAAATTTTCCCGTTTGTCAACCGTATTCAATTGTAAACAATTTGCATAGCAAATTGTTTACAATTGAAGTTGCAAATTGCAAACGGCAAATTGCAAATGAAGGAAGAAAAACCGCCCGAAGGCGGTTTTTCATTCAAACAATCGTTTACTTCCGATCGGAGAGTTTTTGGGCAAACAGCCACTCCATCACTTCGGGCTGCTTGGTAAAGCTGGTCCAGATATCGTGGCCGTAGCCGGTATCTTTGTCGAACTTGATGGCCGTACTGCCCGCATTTTGCAGAGCCTCTACCATTTCGTGGGTACCGGAGGCAGGCACAACGGGATCGTCAGTGCTATGGGTGGTGTAGATGGGATGATTTTTCAGCACCTCTGCCATCGAAGGATCGGCGCCGCCGCAGATCGGCACTGCCGCCGCAAACTTGTCGGGATAGCGCATAATCAGATCCCAAGTGCCAAATCCGCCCATAGAGATGCCCATCACGTAGTAACGGTCAAGATCGGTGGAGTAGGTCTCGGCCACCTTATCCAGCAGCTCGATCAGCGCCTTGGACTCGTTGGACTGCTTTACCGCAGTGGTGCTGTAACTTCCGTTCGCCCAAGGAGTATCCACCCACTGATTGCCTTCGGGGCACTGAGGACAGATGACGATGGCATCGAACACGGGGGAATCCTTCAGATTGAACAGATTGCCTACCACGTGCACCAGCTGTTTATCGTTGCCGTTTCCTCGCTCGCCCGCGCCGTGGAGGAAGAGGAGGACGGGGTATTCTTTCGCGGGATCGTAGTTAGAGGGAACGTAGATTCGATAAGGAAGGCGGGTACGGTCAGAGGCTTTAAAGTTTTCGGCCTCGAATATTTCCAGCATAAACTCCTGCGACAGCGAACGAGATTTCTTTCTGACGTAAGCCGCATAGCTGAGGGTGGCGTACTTGGAGGTGCTGTACACCACGTCTTTATCCGATTCCACGGTCAGCGCGCCGTCTAAAATATTGGCAAGGACGCTTTCTTTGGCTACCATCGCGAGGTAGTTATAGTTTGTCTCGTCGGTTGCCGTCAGCACCCAATCGTCGCCGGACACGCACATTGCAAAGTCACCGGTGGACTTCATCTTTGCCGTAACGTCAGCGGCAGAGGCACGCACGTTGCCTACCACGATCTCCTTGCCGTAGTCCGCCTCGGCAGTAGATGCGGCAACGGTGGGGATGGTCACGTCCTTTTTCGCAAATGCCGACTCGATGGCATCTGCCAGCTCCTTGGCGGCGGTATTCTGATCGTCATACACGATGGTATAATCAGTCTTGCCGTCCTTAATCAGATCCAAAATCACGTTCTCTTTCACCTCCGAGGGAGTGGTTGTGGCGGTGGTGGTTGCGGGGTCGTTCTTCCCGCAGGATGTCAGTGCAAGCATTGGGAGGACGAGGAGCAGGATCATACAAAGTTTTGCCGTTCTTTTCATATTCAGTTCCTCTCTTTATTGTTATTATACCGACCGCAGGATGTCTCCCGCCTTGACGGGATAGGGCATTGCCGCGGTAAAGCGCATCTGAGGATGAGGGCAGGCGGGGATAGGATTGCCCTCCATCTCTGCCATCTCGGTGATAGTCATCGGCTTGCCCACCGAGCCGGGGGTGAGGTGCTCCACGGTGTCGCCTTCGCAGAACTTGTTCTTCTGAATCAGCACCGCTCTGCCGGTAGCCTCGTCGTAGGAGTCCACCACGGCAAGATAGCCCTTCTCCT
>JAFTMF010000029.1 GCA_017452565.1 Clostridia bacterium | reverse complement strand
GAATTTGAGGCGCTGTAATCGCCCTCAAAAGCGTTTTTTTCGAAAAAAAACTGCAGTTTTGCCTTTCATCCAATGGCAAAGATCTTGCAAAAAGCAAGATTGTATGATATAATAAATTCAGAATCATAGCGGTGAAATTCCGCTGCATACGCTTATATAGAAATCTATTTTCAGAAAGGAACTATACTATGGGACTTATTAAAGCAGGCATCGGCGCCATCGGCGGCGTTTTGGCCGATCAGTGGAAGGAATATTTCTATTGCGACGCACTGGACGTAAACGTGCTGGTGAAAAAGGGACAGAAGCGCACCGGCCGCCGTTCCTCCAACACCAAGGGCGACGATAACATTATTTCCAACGGCTCGGTTATCGCAGTTGCAGACGGACAGTGTATGATGATCGTTGATCAGGGCGAGGTTGTGGAAGTCAGCGCCGAGCCCGGCGAATTTATCTATGACACCTCCTCCGAGCCTTCTATCTTTGCAGGCAATCTGGGCACCTCCGTGGTAGACAGCTTCCGCGCCATCGGCCGACGCTTCGGCTTTGGCGGTGACACCGGCAAGGATCAGCGGGTTTACTACTTCAATACCAAGGAGATCATCGGCAACAAATTCGGCACGCCCAGCCCGATTATATTCGAGGTAATGAACAAGCGCATCGGAATGAGCCGTACGGTAAACGTCCGCTGCAACGGCGTGTACTCCTACACCATCTCCGACCCTATCGTTTTCTATAAAAAGGTTTGCGGCAACGTCAGCTACGAATATACCCGTGATCAGATCGACGAGCAACTGAAGACCGAATTCGTTTCTGCCCTGCAGCCCGCCTTCGGTGCGCTGGCCGAACTGGAGCTGCGCCCTGCACAGCTGCCTGCACGGGTCAACGAGCTGAGAGAGGCGATGAACGACGCCCTGCGTGCAGAGTGGATGGAATCCCGCGGTATCACCGTGGAGAAGATCGCGCTGAATCCCATCCGTCTCAGTGACGAGGATCTGAAGAAGATCAACGAGATGGAGGACTCCGCTACCTTCGGCTCCAATCCTTATATGATGGCAGGCCGTATGACCACCGCTACCGCCAACGCTATGGAAACCGCCGCAGGCAACAACGCCGGCGCTATGACCGGATTTATGGGTATGGGTATGGCAGGCGGCGCTATGGGCGGCGGCTTCAATGCGGCTCAGAATCTCTACAATATGGGGCAGCAACAGCAGATGCAGCAGATGCAGCAGCAAGCAGCTGCGGCAACTGCGGCTGCAGCTCCTGCTCCATCTGCCGATAGCTGGAAGTGCACCTGCGGTGCTACCGTCACCGGCAAATTCTGTCCCGAGTGCGGCACCAAGAAGCCCGCACCTGCAGCAGGCAGCTGGACCTGCGCTTGCGGCACCGTTGCCACTGGCAAGTTCTGTCCCGAGTGCGGTGCGAAAAAGCCCGATGCCGAAGGCTGGAAGTGTGCCTGCGGTGCTGTGAACAAGGGCAAGTTCTGCCCCGAATGCGGTGCCAAGAAGCCTGCGGGCGCTCCCCTCTACCGTTGCGACAAGTGCGGCTGGGAGCCTGCCGATCCTCACAATCCGCCTAAGTTCTGCGCAGAATGCGGCGATCGCTTCGACGAAAACGACGTTCAGTAATTGACCTTGACCGAGTTTCGTAACGCATTTTATTAAAAATGGAAAGGAGCGATTTCTTTGGCAGTTTTACAACAGTATAAGTGCCCTTGCTGTGACGGCGCCATCGAGTTTGACAGCAAGGCGCAAAAGATGAAGTGTCCCTACTGTGACACCGAGTTTGACGTAGAAACCCTGCTTGCCTACGATGAAGAGCTGAAAAACGGCACGGCAAACGAAATGAACTGGGACACCGAGGCCGGCGGTCAGTGGCAGGAAGGCGAGGAAGCAGGTCTGCGGATTTACGCTTGCCAGTCCTGCGGAGGTGAAATCGTCTGCGACGAAACCACCGCCGCTACCAGTTGTCCCTTCTGCGGCAATCCCGTGGTAATGATGGGACAGTTCGCCGGAGATTTGAAGCCCGACTACGTCATCCCCTTCAAATTGGACAAAAATGCAGCCATTGCGGCGCTGAAAAAGCATTACGGCCACAAGCCTCTGCTACCCAAAGCCTTCTCTCAGCAGAATCACATTGACGAGGTCAAGGGCGTGTACGTGCCGGTGTGGCTCTTCGATGCCGATGCCAAGGCCCACATCCGCTACAAAGCCTCCCGCGTGCGCTTCTGGAGCGACAGCAATTACGATTACACCGAAACCAGCTACTTCTCGGTCACCCGAGGGGGATCGGTGGGATTCCAGCGGGTTCCCGTGGACGGCTCCACCAAAATGGACGACGCCCTGATGGAATCCATCGAGCCCTTCAACTTCTCGGAAGCGGTGGATTTCCAAACCGCTTATCTGTCGGGCTATCTGGCAGACAAATATGACGTGGGCTCCAAAGAGAGCATTGACCGAGCCAATCAGCGCATCCGCAAGAGTACCGAGGATGCCTTCGCCTCCACCATCCACGGCTACAGCTCCGTGGTGCCGGTTGCCACCGACATCTATCTGGAAAACGGCGTGGCAAAATACGCCCTCTACCCCGTTTGGCTGCTGAACACCACTTGGAACGGTAAGAAGTATTCCTTTGCGATGAACGGGCAGACCGGTCGGTTGGTGGGCGACCTGCCTATGGACACGGGCAAGTTCTGGGCTTGGTTCTTGGGAATTTTCGGCGGTGTCGGTGCGCTGACCTTCGCCATTTCCTATCTGCTTTGGTTACTGTAGGAGGTGAACGAAATGAAGATAAAAAAGATTCTTTCTATCGCACTCGTTCTGCTGACCTTCCTGCTGATTACCACCCCCGTGTTTGCTACCGACGCCGTCTTTCCCTTCGTCACGGACGATGCCAATCTCCTTACCGACGAGCAGGAGAGCGCGATCACCCAGCGGCTGCAAACGCTCAGCGATACATACAAGGTGAAGGTCTACATCGTTACCGTTCGATCCATCGATACCTACAGCTTGGATCGCTACGTGGAAAACTACTACGATAGCCGCGGGCTGGGCTACGGCGAAAATCGGGACGGCGTGCTCCTGCTGGTGTCTATGCGGGATCGGGAGTACCGTATCCTCTCTAGCGGTCTGGGGGCAAACGCCATCTCTACGAGCGACATCGACTCTATCGGCGACACCATTGCCCCCTATCTCACCGAAAAGCGGTACAACACCGCATTCAACACCTTCATCGACAAGTGTGAGTATGAAATCGACGGTGAAATCAACGGATTCCCCTTCGACTACACGCTGACCACCTTCATCGCCGTGGTACTGGGTTTGCTCATTGCCGCCATCGTCACCGGTGTGATGAGAGGACAGCTAAAATCGGTTCGTCCTCGGGCAGAGGCTACCGAATACGCCAAGCAAGGCAGTCTGCGCATCACCAAATCCAACGAGTTTTTCCTCTATCGTACGGTGAACCGCCGCAGAAGACCTCAAAGCTCCTCCGGCTCAGGAGGCGGCTCTCGCCGTAACGTGGGCGGAGGCAGGTTCTGATGTTGCGATACTCTTTCAGAGTATCACAACAGTTCTATTCGCCTGCGGCGAGTGATATTGCTACGCAGTGATATTCGGCTTTCGCCGAGTGGTATTTGCTTCGCAAGTTGCAAGGCGAATAGAATATCACTGTGAGGCAAAGCCGAACAATATCACTGCCCGAAACGGGCAATATCACTCTTTGCGCCAGCAAAGAATATCACTGAATTTCATATGCAAAAACTCCTTCCGATTGTGAACAAGTCCGCTTTTAACGGACTTGCTCACAATATTGCTCGGAAGGAGTTTTTTGTTGTGCGAAATCAGTCCGCGCGGACCATTTCGCCGTTGTAGTTTGCAGTAGTGCCTGCAGGAGTCAGCATAATCCGATCCAGCGCAAGGCCGTCTTCTCTGCCCATCACTGTGAGCACAGACTCGCCTGCGGCCAGGCCTGTGTAAGTGCCGATCTGAATCCATACAAAGCCGTCGGTGGCGTCCAGATCATTCTTCACCAGCGCACCCTTGCCGGAGATGGCCATAATCACCGAGTCATCCTCCAGGCTGCTGCACTTCATCAGCGCCCAAACGGAGTAGTTGCCCGCGTTGGGAAGCTCTACGGTAAAGTACATCTTCGCAGACTGGCTGCCGTTCACGTCGGTGGAGGAGTAGCTGGATGCGGCGTTGGGACCGAAGAACATACCGCTGCCGTAGATGCCTGCAATCTCCATCCACTGATAGCCCTTGCCGTCGGTGCTCTCGGCGGTGTGAGCGTATTCGGACTGCTCCAGTGCGCTTTCCACCTCGATGACGATAGCACCGTCACCGTTGGCAGTAAATGCACCCTTGCCGGTGGTGGAGTGCTCCATATAGCTGTAAACCTCGATGCTGCCGAGAATCCAGCTACCGGAAAGGTTCAGCGAAACCACGCCGCTCTCGGGAGCTTCCACGGTGAAGAAGTAGTGTTTCACACCGGTCTCGGAGGAAACGCCCGACAGACAAGCCTTGCCGTCCACGGTGATGCTCATATTCTCTGCCTTCACGGCGCCGGTGGGATCGCCTACCGAAACGGTGATGCCGTAAACACCCTCGCCGGGCAGCTGCAGGCGGAAGGTAGCATCCTCGGTGCCGTACACAAATCCCTTGTCTACGTTGGGGCACTTGGATGCGGAGGAACGGAACTCAGCCAAAATGGGATGTGCGCTCTCCCAAGCCCAGCCCTTGTCTGCCAGCGAGCCTGCGGTATTGTCGATCTTGGTATAGCCCGACTGCACGCCGCCGGTGGAGGTAGTGAAATCGTAGAGCGCAGAATAGCGGCTCCAGTTCACGTCGGCAAAGTCGATCTCGGGGAGATTTGCGGTAGGTGCGTGAGTCCAAGAAATAGTATTGTAAGTCTCGGGAGCATCCAGACGGGATTCTACCAGCGCATCCTGATTGAATACGATCTTGTCAAATGCCTGCAGGGAATTTGCCATATAGATGCGCAGGGTGTGCCAGCCCGGCTCGTCGATCTGAATGTTCATGCGAAGCTCTTCAATGTGAAGCTTGATCATATTGCCCCAGGCGGTGTTCAGACCGTCGTCGGCGGTGGTGGTGCCGTCCAGATACTTCACGGTGCCGCCATCCAGCGACCAAGCAGTACGGCAATAGGATCTGCCGCTTGCCGACTCGTTGAGGGTTGGCAGACGGTAGAAGATACCGTAGTACATCCCGGGATTGGTGAAGTGGATCTTGTATTCCAAGTAAGGCGCGGCAGTTTCAAAATCCTTTGTGATGCGGATGTTTTCAAATCCGTTGTTCTTCTCAGACAGCGCCATCATCACGCCGCCGCTTCTGCCAAGACCGTCGATGTACTTCCATTCAAATCCGCCCTGGGCCACGTTTGCGGTAAAGTGCTCGGCTTCAATGGAAACCAGACCGTTTTCCTCATAGTAGCCCTTCACGCTCTCCTTTTCGGGATCGAGTGCGTGGCAGGTGGCGCTGATGCTTGCGGTGGAGGTGTTGCCAAAGTCATCGGTGACAGTAACCGTACCCGTTTTCGTCTCGCCTGCGGTAAATGCCGTCCAATCAATGGAGAGGAAGTAGCGATCCTCTACCCCGACAGTGCCCTCGTAGACCACGTCGGTGCCCTTGGCATCCCCCTGCAGACGGTTGCCCTTGGCATCGGTGATAATCACGTAGGCGGGTGCGGTAAGCGCCCAGTTGGCATTCGATGCCCCCTTGTTGAAGAGGTCCACAAAGCGGATATCGTTGTTGAGACTGCCGAACTTCAGAGTCACGGCGGTAAGACCACTCTGCCCTTCTGCGGAGAGTCCCACACCGCCCTTTGCCTGTGCCTTGGAGGCACGCTTGAGCTCAGGCGCACCCATAATCTGGGACATCACCTTATCCATCTTGGAGTTGTAGGGATTCATGATCTTATCCCACTTGCCGCCCATCAGCGTCTTATTGAAATACTCGATCTCGGCAAGAATCTCGTTGTACGCCGCCTCGGACAGATCGGCGTAAGCGTTGGCAGCGGCAAATCTGCCCTGCTCGAAGCAAAGATGGTTCATCTCCTTGTAAACGTGCTTCTCCACGCTCAGAAGATAGGAGTAGATAGTATAGTGGAAGATTTCGTAATACGAAGCCTTCTTGCCCTCGGGGATGGAGTTGTAACTCTTCAGCGACTCGGCGTAAACCTTCTTCAGTGCCTCGATAACTACCAATCCCTCACTGCCGAAGTTGGTGACACTGAAATCGTAGTTTCCGTTCTTTCCGCCGTCGTGCTTATCGATGATCTCGGGATAGAAGTTACGCATCATTTGATAGAAGTCGGTGAGGGTGGCGGCAAATTGCTTGCCCTCTTCCCCGCCAAGCCCAAAAGTCTCCTGCAGGAAGGAGACGGTAAACTCCTCGGTATTGTGCTCGGTGTGGGAGTCCACGTCCCAGCCCAGCTCCATAAAATAGTCCACCTTGAACTCGGCAGGCTTGATATCGCCCACGTTCAGCACCCAGATGTGATCGGTGCCGGTGTAGTAGGACTTGCGCATCTCCTCTGCCATAATAGTGAGGGGGGTGTTGCTGATCCAGAGATAGCTGGTAGGACGTCCCCAGTAGGAAACGTGGTAGTACATACCGAAGCGATCGTAGTTTTCCTTATCCGCCGCGGAAACGGTGGAGCGGATATAGCCGTGGTTATCCTCGGCGTACATCAGACAGCAATCCGAGGGCAGACCGATATCGTATTTGAAATACTCGGCGGCTTCCTTATAGACGCAGTACGCAGTCTCAAACTTTACCTTCTCGCCGGTCTCCTCCTCGTACTTCTGCTCGTACTTGGCAAGGATCTCCAGCTGTGCCTCTACCGCTTTCTTTACCACGGTTGCCTTGCCCTTGTAAGATTTATCGGCAAGATTGGAGCAGTTGATGCCCGAATCGTGGACGCCGCGCAGACCGATCATATAGACGTTCTCGAAGCGGTAGTTGCGGGCAACGCTCTCTTCCCAGTAGGCGTTCATCGCCTTGGCGTTGACGGTGTAGTCATAGGAGGAATGCCAGCTGCCGCCCACCATTTTCAGACCGTACTTGCCTTGATTTTCCTTGCACCAAGCCTCCCACTCGCCCTCGTTGTTGCGAAGGAGCATCTCGCAGTGGCTGGAGGACATCACGATGCCGTACTCGTCGGCCAGCTCAGCGTTATAAGAAATACCGGTCTTGGGATTGATGTGCTTATTGAAGGCATCGGTGCCCGAAGCGGAGTGCATACCCGGCCAAAGGATGTTCGCCTTCAGACGGAGCAGCAGCTCGAACACGTGAGCGTATACGTTGGCGCCCGGCTTGCCGGGAGCGTTCCGATCGGCAAATTTCGCTGACCATTCTGTGAAGTTTTCCTCATCGTTGAGGAAGATTCCTCTGTATTTTCCGTCGGGTTTCTCGGTCTGAGACAGAGTTGCCACAGGCAGCTCGGTCTTGTCCTTGTG
>JAFTMF010000028.1 GCA_017452565.1 Clostridia bacterium | reverse complement strand
CGATGCCCTCGGTGGTCTTCAGCAAGCTATGCTTATGGCAGACGTCCAGACAGTTACCGCATACGACGCAGGATTGGCGGTTGATCGACCAAGTTCCCGCAGCACGATCCACTGCAATGGCAGAGGTGGGACAGCGGCGAACGCACAGTCCGCAGAGGATACAAGTAGAAAGATCTACCGTAATGCCCACATCGCCCTTGGGCTGAGCGGTAACCGGTGCTTCGGTCTTGACAGGAGCGGTTGCCGCAGTTTTGGTGTAGGTTTCCACGTCGGGATGACCGTCTGCAGGAATGAGTGCCAGCGATTTCTTGGGACAGCCGTTGACACAGTTGCCGCACTGCAGACAAGCAGAGCGATCTACCGTCCAAGTGCCGTTTGCACGGTCTACCTTCAGCGCACCGGTAGGACAGCGGCGGGCGCAAAGTCCGCAGAGCACGCAGGTGGACATATCGATCACCAGCACACGGTCGGGTGCAATGGGCTTACCGTCGGCGGGAGCGGGTGCCAAGGTATGCACAGCGGGGATGGTCACGCCTGCTCTTGCATAGAGCTCGTCTCGCTTCTCTCTGCCGGGGGTGGGATAGGCTCCCTCCATGGTCAAACACTTTTTGGGACAATTTTGTACGCAGTTGCCGCACTGTACACAGCTCATCCGCTTGATAGTCCAAGACTTGGCGGCACGGTCTACCGTGATGGCATCTGCAGGACAACGGCGATTGCAGAGTCCGCAGAAGATACAGTCGTCAATATTCACTTGTACCGCACCGCGGGTACGGGGAGTCTCACGGGCGGGGACTTCGGGATAGGCACGGGTTGCCGGTTTGGTGAAGAGATTCTTCATCGCAATCCAGCCAAATTTGAGAATTCCTGCCATAAATCTGACATTACCTTTCTGAAATAGGATCTTACCGCTCAGTGCAGCTGATGCAAGGGTCGATGGTAAGGATCAAGAGGGGCACGTCTGCAAACTGTGCTCCGGGAAGGATCTTCAACAGGGAGTACACGTTGCTGAAGGTGGGGGTACGGACACGGAATCGCTCCAGATTGCGAGTACCGTTGGCTTTCATATAATAGAGGGCTTCGCCGCGAGGCTGTTCCACACGAACGGTAGCCTCGCCCTTGGGGTTGCCCGACACGGGAATATAGATCTCGCCTGCAGGGATCTTGTCTACTGCCTGGCGGATCAGACGGAAGGACTGGAAGATTTCACCGATACGCACCTCACAGCGAGCCAGCGCATCGCAACCATTGGAGGTGATGATGTCAAAATCCAGCTTGCCGTAGGCGGCATAGCCTAATTTGCGGGTATCCAACTCAATTCCGCTGGCACGCATCATCGGGCCAACTGCACCGTAGAGCAGCGCATCCTGCTTGGTGAGCACGCCCACTTCAAAGAGACGGGCACGGACGGTGGAGTCGGTGAGGAATACTTTGGTGAGCGCACGGAGCTCCGATTCCATTTTGTCGAACTGGGCAACGAAACCTGCCAGCATTGCGCTGTCCATATCACGGGCAACGCCTCCGATGCGGTTGACCGAGGAGATGAGTCTGCCGCCGGTGGAGTCCTCCACCATATCCAGAATCTTCTCCCGTACACGCCAGCTCTGCATAAAGAGGGCTTCGAAACCGAAAGCGTCGGCAAGCAATCCCAGCCACAGCAGATGGCTGTGAAGTCTGGACAGCTCGCACCAGATGGTGCGGAGATATTTGGCTCGGTCGGGGATCTCTACCCCGAAGATGCGCTCCGCACCCTCGCAATAGGCCATTCCGTGCATATAACTGCAAATACCGCAGATTCGCTCTACTACGTAGAGATAATCGTTGAAATCACGCTTGGAGGCAAGATCCTCCATACCGCGGTGAACAAAGCCGAAGGAAGGGATGGCTTCCACTACCTTCTCATCCTCCAGCACCAAGTCCAGATGGATGGGCTCGGGCAGGACGGGGTGTTGAGGTCCAAAGGGGACGATGGTACGTTTCATTGACAGTTTCCCCCTCACTTCATAGGATGTCCCTTCACGTGATAAAGCTTCACGTGGGGATCTTCTGCGACGTTACGGATTTTCACACCGAAGAGCTCTACCATCTCCTGCTCGTAGAGCTGAGCGGCAGGATAGATACTGCTGATACTCTCGATCTCGGTATCTTCCAAGATAACCATATACAGCTGGATCAGACGATACTCCAGCGCCAGCGAATAGATCAGCTCATAGCGGCCGTCCATACGGTTGGCGTGAATTTGCACCAGTCGACAGCCCTCGGCGGCTGCTTCCTTCATATATTGCTTCAAAACGGCAGGACCAATACTGGTCTTTTCGATCATTTCTTTCATTGTGCTTCTCCTTCCGCCGCGGTGGCAGACTCGGCTTCGGTCTGCTTCCTTGCCAGCAGTTCTACTGCCTGCAGAACGCCGTCGATAATAGACTCGGGGCGAGCGGCACAGCCGGGAACGTAGATGTCAACGGGGATGGTGGTATCCACCCCGCCCTTGATGTTATAGCAATCCTTGAACACGCCGCCGGAGCAAGCGCAGATTCCCACCGCTACCACCACTTTGGGCGTGGGCATTTGCTCGTAAATCTGCTTCACTACCGATTCGTTGTGATAGTTCACACCGCCGGTAATCAGCAGAATATCTGCCTGACGGGGGTCACCGGTATTGATGACGCCGAATCGCTCGATATCGTAGAGAGGGGTCAGGCAGGCCAGCACCTCAATGTCACAGCCGTTACAGCTGCTGCCGTCGTAGTGCATCATCCAAGGAGATTTGGAAATAGTAGGCATAATAACTTACCTTTCGGAAAACAAAGATAATCAAGAGAGCATACGGATGATCTCCAGCACCAGCAGATTTCCGCCGCCCAATACTGCGGTGATAATCCACGCCGAGGAGAGCATCTGATTCCATTTTACTCTTGCGCTGGTGTTGTCAATCAGCACCTCTATAAACCATACGAGAAGTGCGCCTGCAAGTGCCAGCGGAATGCTCCACCAAGCGGAGCTGATGAAGAAGAGGGAGACAAGTCCCAGCAGGAAAACGGTTTCGTACAGATGCGCCAGCTCCACTACCCCCATCAGCGCACCGGAAAACTCGGTGGTCACACCCTTGACCAGCTCCTGATGAGCGTGGTGGGAGGTGGACAGATCGAAGGGAGACTTGCGCAGCTTGATGGTCAGCACGAACACCAGGCCGATGAACACGCCGGGAAGTTTTACGATAGCAGGAAGATCTGCGGTAAAGGCGTCCACGCCCTTGAAGGAGCCGTTGGCCATAAAGAAGCCTACTGCGGTAAGCAGGATCATAGGCTCGTAGGACAGCATCTGAATCAGCTCTCTCTGAGCGCCCAGCTCGGCATAGGGGGAGTTGGTGACCGTTGCCGCCAGCACGAAGAACATACTGGCAGTGGTGAGGACGAAAAAGACCAACAGCAGATCAAATCCGCCGAAGAACAGGGCACCTGTGCCCACCACCATCACCAAAAACGAGAGGAGGAGCATTACCTGATAGCGATTGACTACCAGAATCTGCTTTTGGAGCAGTTTGTAGAGATCATAGAAGGGCTGGAGGACGTGAGGACCGATTCTGCCCTGCATCCGGGCAGAGAGCTTGCGATCCAGTCCCGACAGCAGACCGCCCACGAAGGGCGCCAGCACCACGAATGCCAGCATACAGAGGACTCTGAGCAGGTATACCATCAGAAAGCACCTCCAAACGCCACGATCAGACCGATGGCAAGGATTACCACCGACGCCCAAGCGATGGGCGTAAACAGTTTTTGTTCACCGAACACCTCGGCAAGATACCAGTTGGACAAATACATTTTCTTCGGTTGACCGTAGGAGTCCTCGTAATGGCGGTGGTCGCCTTCGTTGACGCCCGACATATACAGAGGGCTGCGGTCAAAGTGGATCTTCTTGGCAAAGATCCGTGCGCCTGCGGGGATCAGGAAGATGGCCGCCAGCAGTGCTACCATCACCACACGGTCGGAGAGCGACAGCACGTGTACCACGCGCTCAAAGCCCATATCCAGCAGCATCGGGGTCACGAACCAATCGGAATAGAAGGGATAGGCCGCACAAAGCAGCAGCATCATACCGATATGGCTGCTCAGTGACAGCCACTGAGAGCGAGTGGTAGGATCGGACTCCTCCTCCGTTCCTGCGGGAACCGACAGGAGCTTGATAAGCCACTGCGTCCAGTACATCATCGTTGTAGCGCTGCCGAAGGCAACGAGAATCACCAGCAGTACGCTGATGCCGCCTGCAGTGAGGAAGGCGGTGAGGGCTTCCCACTTGGCGATGAGCATACCAAAGGGAGCCAAGAACATTCCTGCGATGCCGATGAGCAGAGCAGATGCCAATCCGGGCTGACGGCGGAAGAGGCCGTGCATATCCTCGATATTGCGGCTGCCGATGGCGTGCTCAATGGCACCCACCGTCTGGAAAAGGAGCGCTTTGGAAACGGCGTGGAAGATCAGCAGGATCGCGCCTGCCCAAACCGTCTCTGCGGTGCCCACACCGGCACAAGCGGTGATCAGACCTAAATTAGACACGGTGGACCAAGCCAGCACCCGCTTGCCGTCGCTATGAGTGATGGCAAACAAGCTGGCGACGAAGAAGGTCAGACCGCCGATGAACTGCACCATAACGCCTGCCACCTGTCCGCCAAGGACGGGAGAGAGGCGGAGAAGCAGATACACGCCCGCCTTCACCATCGTTGCACTATGGAGCAGTGCGGAGGTGGGGGTGGGGGCAACCATTGCGCCCAGCAGCCATTTAGAGAAGGGCAGCTGCGCCGATTTGGTCAGCGCGGCAATGGCCAGCAGGAAGATCACCATTCCGATGGTACGGGACGGACGGTCCAAAATCACCTGCAGATTGACGGTTTTCAGCTTCATCGCACTGTAGGCGATGGCTGCTGCAAAGAATGCACCGCCGAAGAGGTTCATCCACAGCGCGCGGAAGGCGTTGTGCATTGCCCGATCGTCCTTGGTATAGCCGATCAGGAGGAAAGACACCACGCTGGTGATTTCCCAGAAGAAATAGATCCATACCAGCGAGCCGGACAGCACCAGTCCGAACATTGCGCCGAGGAAGATATAGAGCATCGAGAAGAAGAAGGGTCTGCGATCGGCCACCTCGGTGTGATGGTGGTGATAGTCCTTCATATAGCCTACTGCGAAAATGCAGATCAAGCTACCCACAATTCCAACGATCACACACAAGAGCAGAGAGAGACGGTCGAGACGGATCATTCCTGCGCCCTCGTGGATTTTGCCGGTCAGCTCCAACCAGACCATCAAGCCGGTCTGCGCCAGTGCCAGCGTTGCGATGAGGAAGCGGCGACGGCTAATACATTTCCACAATACCACGCCTAAGAGAAGAATCTCCACGCCCAGCATCCCATAGCCGATGAAGGGAACGATAGCCTCAGTGAGCAGACCGCCCTCAGCGGGAAGAGTCACGCTTCCCTGCCCGCCCGTATACCACAGGACGGCTACGGCAAGGGTGTTTGCAATCACAAGTCCGCTACCGGCGTAGGTGAGGATTCGGCGAGCCGATTCGCTCCGAGTGGCAAATTGAGCGGCAGATAGAATAAACGGCAGAAGAATCAGCAGTAAAATGCAAAATTCCATATTGTACATCCTTTTCAGAGATAAAGTCAAATGATGAGAAGGTTTCGTGCCAAGCGACCGATTTTTCGACGAAACGCAGGCACATACGACATTTATTATACCACTAATCGTCAAAAAAAGCAATACCCAACTATAGGATTGAAATACAAAAAAAGCACTTCTTCCCGGTGGGAAAAAGTGCTTTTTGAATAAACGGTGCCTTATTCTGCCTTCTCCAGATCTGCGATGAGATAAACGCCTGCCAAATACAGCACGCCCGAACGGCTAAACTCCGCACCGCCTGCAGTATCGTAGCAATTAGCCGCAACGATATTGTCCTGTTCGGCAAGAGCGCTGCCGTCTATCAAAGACAAGCGATAGATCCCCCCCAGCTCCGCCGGATCGGGCATTTCGATGCCCCGCACGGGATAGGGATAAGAACGGTACAGCACGAATTTCTCCGCATTGCTTTGGGAAGGCGCAAATCCGTACCACTCAATGACCTGAATGGTATTGCCCACTTGATAGGGATTTTCTCGGCTCTGCACTCCCTTGCCTTTGTAATAGAAGTCCGTTTCTTGCTCCACCGACAATATTTCAAAAGTGGATATTGTATAAACGCTAGGCGCAACGCAGCCGAAAGAGTAGGTGTGGTAGCAGCTGTTCGAACCAATCTTCTTGGCGATAACGGTCGCCTTCTTCTCATCCTCCATAGCAGACAAAGGCTTGATCAGATACTGTTGAAATTCATCCGCATCGATTTGCTCGGGCAGAAGCGAAGTATCGGCTGTTACAATCTTATCCACCGTAGTTAAGGGCGTATCATAGAAGTTTAATCTTTCATCCAAATTGCCTGAGCCTTGCCAAGCCAGTTTCATCACGGTCCGAATACCTTCCTTGGTATGTGTGAACGCCTCTGTCAGCGTTTGCGGATTCAAAGACTCCATCTGCGCTCTGTCGGCGGCAAAATAATATTTCCGATACAGCAAATCGTTAGACTCTGTGTTTTTCTTGTCGATTTCCTCAAATCCCGCATCTGTCAGTGCCCATTTAACCCTTTGCATTTCGCGGATCATTTCTGCATATCCGGGCCATTCGACGTCGCCGGACACCCTCTCGAAGCGCAACTCGATGGCAAACTGTGCATCTTCGCCGCCGATTTCGGGGATGGTATAGGGATAGAGCACACTGTATCCTTCGCCTTCGGACTGCATAGCCCAAATGATCGTATCCACCAAGCCGGGGTTCAGATCGTTGACCCAAATCAACTCCGGACGAAAATAGTTCTGTGCATCATCCTTGGGAGGATACACGTAATCGGGTACGTCGGGTACAGGAAAAACTACGATGGTCGTTGTGGTTGCAGGTGATTGCGGTGTTTCGCTATCCGGCAGTCCCGGGAGAACGAACACTGCGCCGATGAGCAGAACTACCACGCAGGCATACGCGGCAATGACTTTGCCAAACCGCAGGATATGCACGATCCGTGTATCGACCTTACGGGCAGGCTCCAATCGCTCGCCTTTTTTGACAGCTTCGACCAGATTTCTCGGGGCTTTCATTCGCTTTTTCAAATCGCGGATGGTTTTAGACAAAATAATCTTCTCCTTTCAGAAGTTTTTTCAGCAGTTCTCTTCCTCTTGAGAGCCGTTTACGAAAGGCGGCAGGTTTCAGCTCCAGCACTTGCAGGCACTGCTCTGTCGGGAGCTCTTCCAAATAATAGAGCACGATGGGAATGCGGTATTTCGCCGGCAGACGAAGCAGAGCGCTGTAGAGTGCCCCCGTTTCGTCTATTTCCTCATCGGAGAGGTCAGCGACCTCCTCCAGCGGGAGCGGGATATTGCGGTAATAGGAAGAAAGGTATCTTCGACAGCAGATCAGCGTCGTGCGAATGAGCCAAGCCTTTCTGTGCTCGTCATTCTCATAGGAGCGCTCTTTCTCAAAATAGCGGAGAAAGACCTCTTGGAATACCTCCTGTGCCGCCTCTTCCCTACCGGTTCGGGAAAGCGCTACACACCAGACTGTGTCTGCATATAGCTCTACAATTCTGTCGCGATCATCTTGCAGAGTGGACATTGGCAAAACCTCCTTTCATATAACTCCGAAAAATCGCCGTTTTGTGACAGGCGGGGAGAAGATTTTTTCATACGCAATAAGCAAAGCGAGGCTTTATACCTCGCTTCAAACTTATTCAATTGGCAATCCCTACTCCAACAATGCCCAAGCCTCGTGATACCGTTCAAAGAAAATCCGTTTGCCTTCTTCCGAAAAATCTCTGACATACTTTTCAGCGTCTGTTTTTACGTAATATTCTTGTTTGGATTGATCATAAAACTTACCGGGGGCACGAAAGGCAAAACTGAGTTCTTTTCTTACCGGATACGCTGAGTATTCCGAATATATTGCATACGCAGCCTGCCATACTGCTTCCAGTTCCCCATCGGAGAGTTGTCTGTTTTCCGTACACGTCGTTTGAATGCCGAGAATATCATTCCAATTATACCGCCCGGATATATCATCATATTTCATCTGCCAATCCGGCTGCTGTTTGGATACGATTTCCTCCAGCACGTAATAATCATAATCGGTATCGATCACGTAATACTGTTTCGCAAACTCACCTGCAGCAATGCCGCTATTCCAAACCATTCTGCCAACACTGGAAACGTGACATTCTCTGCCGTGAATTAACGCAGGCCATTCACGGAAATCGCGATTCCAATCGTCGATCGTAGTATCTGTATATTCCTTTGAAACTTCAGCATCCGGATCAATGGATTTTGCAAATGCGACTATTTCATCGTACGTATGGTGCTTCGCCGTATACCCTTCAGGCGGATAGTAGGTACATCCGGTACACAAAGTCATAACCAGCACGGCAAATAATAGTATGCCCGTCACAGACCGAAGTTTTTTCATAGATGATCCTCCATTCGCTAATTCTACTATGATTATACTAAGTAAATGTAAATAATTCTACCGGCGCTTATGAAATGAGTGTGAACACTGCTCTTTGACAAGTGCCTCTATTGTTCGTTGGGTTGTGGGCGATTGGTCTTTTTAGAGGTACAAATCCCTCCCGTTGGTCGGGATTTGAATTTATCGTAATTTCTCTTACTTTCTGTGTGAACAGAAAGTAAGCAAAGAATCATTTTAGGGGCTCCGCCCCTAAAAGTCACCCCGGGTCGCGCCTGAGGGCGCTCCATTGGCATAACTTATTCTGTATTCAACAGAGTTTTCGTACTGTACAGATGGGTGTTATACATCTACACTAATATACCACCCTTCCCGTGGCATTCTTTAGCGATACCAATCCTAAATCGCTTCTGCTGTGGATCATTGTTCGTTCTTAGTTTGTGCGAACATAGCAAAAAAGAGGACGGCAAGTATGTTGCATTGTCGTTCTGTAAACAGAACGACGGAAGAATGGCATAGCCATTCTTCCGTCTTAATAAAAGTTCTTGAGGGTTCCAAGGGAACTTCTTACAAGAAGTTCCCTTGGCAGAGCTCGAGACGGAGTCTCGAACCCGTTATTCTCCCATAATCTGCTTGTCGATGGCTGCAGCGGCGGTTTTGCCTGCGCCCATTGCAAGGATTACGGTAGCGGCACCGGTAACGGCGTCGCCGCCTGCGTATACGCCGGGCTTGGTGGTGGCACCGGTTTCCTCGGTAACGATGATGCCGCCCCAACGGTTAACCTCCAGACCTGCGGTGGTGTCCTTGATCAGGGGGTTGGGAGAAGTACCGATGGACATAATGACACAGTCAACGTCCATTACGAACTCGCTGCCGGGAACCTCTACGGGAGAGCGTCTGCCGGATGCGTCGGGCTCGCCCAGCTCCATCTTGATGCACTTCATACCCACAACGGTACCGTTCTTGGGATCACGCTTGTCCTCGGGATTGTTATAGCCGAGAATTTCTACGGGATTGTTCAGAAGGCGGAACTGGATGCCCTCTTCCATTGCGTGCTCGACTTCCTCGGCACGGGCAGGAAGCTCCTCCAGAGAACGGCGGTAGACGATGGAAACCTCGTCTGCGCCCAGTCTGAGAGCGGTACGGGCAGCGTCCATTGCTACGTTACCGCCGCCTACAACTGCTACCTTCTTGGCACGCAGAATTGGAGTGGTAGCGTTGTCCTTGTACGCCTTCATCAGATTGTTACGGGTGAGGAACTCGTTTGCGGAGTATACGCCGCGCAGAGACTCACCGGGGATTCTCATAAATCTGGGCAGACCTGCGCCGGAGCCTACGAATACGGCTTCGAAGCCGAACTCTTCCATCAGCTCGTCGATGGTAACGGTCTTGCCGATAACCATATTAGTCTCAACCTTAACGCCCAGTGCCTTCAGGGTGTCAACTTCCTTCTGTACGATTGCTTTGGGCAGACGGAATTCGGGAATACCGTATACCAAAACGCCGCCGGCAAGATGGAATGCCTCGAATACGGTGACGTCATAGCCTTTCTTAGCCAGGTCGCCTGCACAGGTCAGACCTGCGGGGCCGGAACCGACAACTGCCACCTTGTGACCGTTGGATTCGGGCTTCACGGGAGCTTCGGTAGCGTGCTCGTTGTGGTAATCGGCAACGAAACGCTCCAGACGGCCGATGCCTACGGGCTCGCCCTTGATGCCGCGAATACACTTGGCCTCACACTGAGTTTCCTGAGGGCAAACACGGCCGCAAACTGCGGGGAGAGAGGAGGTCAGGGAGATTACCTGATATGCACCCTCGAAATCGCCCTCCTGCACCTTCTTGATGAACTGAGGAATGGGTACGTTTACGGGGCAACCCTTTACACAAACGGGGTTCTTACAGTTGAGACAACGGTTTGCCTCGTCGATTGCCTGCTCTGCGGTGTAACCAAGGGCAACTTCCTTGAAGTTATGGGCACGAACCTCGGGCTCCTGTGCGGGCATAGGATTCTTTTTCAGAGACATATTCGGCATATTACTGTACCTCCTTCTTGAAGAGATTGCAAGCTTCGTCATAAGCGTGCTTCTCGAAATCGCGGTAGGATGCGCCACGGGACATTGCTTCGTCAAAGTCTACCTCAAAACCGTCGAAGTCGGGGCCGTCTACGCAAGCGAACTTGGTCTTGCCGCCAACGGTCAGACGGCAGCCGCCGCACATACCGGTACCGTCGATCATAATGGGGTTCATAGAAACGGTAGTCTTCACACCGAAGGGCCTCGTAGTAGCCACAACGAATTTCATCATAATCAGAGGACCGATAGTGATGACTTCATCGTAAGCCTCGCCTGCTTCCAGCGCTTCCTGCAGAGGCAGGGTAACAACGCCCTTTCTGCCGTAGCTGCCGTCGTCGGTCATCATAATCAGCTTATCGGATGCTGCGGAGAACTCGTCCTCCAGAATTACCAGATCCTTGTTTCTGAAGCCAACGTAGGAGTGGACCTCACAGCCCATCTCGTGGAGCTTCTCTGCGATAGGCAGTGCGATTGCACAGCCAACGCCGCCGCCAACGATGGCAACCTTCTTCAGACCTTCCAGCTCGGTGGGTTTGCCCAGAGGGCCTACGAAGTCCTGAATATACTCACCCTCGTTCTTGAGAGAGAGCTGATAAGTAGTTGCACCAACGATCTGGAAGATGATCTTCACTGCGCCTCTCTGGGCGTCGGTACCTGCAACGGTCAAGGGAATACGCTCGCCGTCCTCGTCCACACGCAGAATGATGAACTGACCGGGCTGTGCCTTACGGGCAACCAGGGGAGACTCGATCTCCATCTGCATGACGGTAGGATTCAGCGCCTTCATAGTAAGAATCTTATACATTACGCAAAATTCCTTTCTTATCTTGTGCGGCATCTGCCGCGTTTTTACGATATATTATACACCTGATAATAAATAGTCTCGTAGGGCGGGGGCTGCAGACGCCGCTTGGCGGCTTTCTGCTGCTCCCGCCGATTGAACATAACCAAATACCAGAATGATCCCAAACAATTCACGATCAATATACGATTAGCGCATTCATTTCAGTTAATCCAAGCGGCGTCTGCAGCCCCCGCCCTACGGCATTGGAATCCAATGGGTTGGTTCAAGCGGAGCAATCCTTCCGCTTCCCTTCCCCGTCTAACCAACGATAGGGTTGCCGAAAAATGCGTTTCAGCAACCCATAGGATCAATTATTTTCCAAATAATAGTCGATGGAGCAAAGCTTTACGCTGAGTGCGAAAATCTCTGCCGCCAGCTTCAGATCGTTCAAGGGAGGATAGGAAGGAGCGATTCGGATGTTAGAGTCCTGAGGATCCTTACCGTAAGGATAGGTTGCACCTGCACCTGTCATCACTACGCCTGCCTTCTTGCAACGGGCAACGATCTTCTTCGCACAGCCGGGGAGGGAGTCGAAGGAGATAAAGTAGCCGCCGCAGGGGTTGGTCCAAGTGCCGATCTCCAGACCGCCCAGCTCTTTTTCCAGCGTATCCTCTACCATCTCAAACTTGGGACGGAGGATGTCGGCGTGGCGGCGCATATGCTCCACCATACCGTGGATATCGCCGAAGTAGCGAACGTGTCTCAGCTGGTTTACCTTATCGTGACCGATGGTCTGATGAGTCAGCTGCTTCTTGATGTCCTCCAGGTTATTCAGCGAGGTTGCGATGGCCGCAATACCCGAGCCGGGGAAGCTGATCTTGGAGGTGGAAGCGAACTTGTATACCAAGTCGGGGTTACCTGCTCTCTTACACTCGGCGAGGATCTCGATGAGGTGATCCTGGCGGTCGTCGTAAAGGTGATGTACGCAATATGCGTTATCCCAATAGATACGGAAGTCGGGAGCGGCAGGCTCCAGACGAGCCATACGGCGAACGGTCTGGTCAGAGTAGGAAATGCCGGTGGGGTTGGAGTACTTGGGTACACACCAGATACCCTTGATGGACTCATCCTCAGCAACCAGCTTTTCTACCAGATCCATATCGGGGCCTTCGGAGTTCATAGGGATATTGATCATTTCGATGCCGAAGTATTCGGTGATGGCAAAATGACGGTCATATCCGGGAACGGGACAAAGGAACTTCACCTTATCCAGCTTGCACCAAGGGGTGCTGCCCATTACGCCGTGGGTTACGCTACGGGAAATGGTATCGTACATGACGTTCAGGCTGGAGTTGCCGTAGATAATAACGTTGTTGGGATTGACTTCCATCATATCGGCAAGGAGCTCTTTCGCCTCTGCGATGCCGTCCAGCACGCCGTAGTTACGGCAGTCGGTACCGTCATCGCAGGTGAGATCCACTTCACTGCTCAGTACGTCCATCATACCCATAGACAAATTCAGCTGATCAACGCTGGGCTTACCACGTGCCATATTCAGAGTCAGATCCATAGCCTGATACTCCTTGTACTTTGCGGTAAGTTCTGCTTTCAGCGCCAACAGTTCTTCTTTGGTTAAATCTTTGTAAGCTGCCATTGATTGTAGACTCCTACGTTCATAGTTGTAGAATGAAAATTATGCGTTGCTACTTGCAACGTTGCTACTTGCAACATTGCTACTTGCAACATTGCCATCCGCATTCAGCGATTCCGCCAAATGGTTGGACAGCAGTGCCAGCGAGGTTGCCATATTCTCATAGCGCACCAAAACGCCGGCGGGAACCTGCAAATGAGCCGAAGCAAAGCTCCAAATCGCCAGAATACCGCAGGACAGCAGCTGTTCACACACTTCTTGGGCAACTGCCGCGGGAACGGTGAGGATTGCCATCCGGATATTCTTCTCTTTGCAGAATGCAGCCATTTCGGACAGGGGCAGGATGGGCTTACCGGCTACCTCTTTCCCGACGAGGTCGGGAGCAAGGTCAAAGCCGGCTTCGATGTGGAGTCCGTACTGTGCAAAGCCTTCGTAGCTCATCAGCGCTCTGCCAAGATTGCCCACGCCCACCAAAATGGCACGGTTGGTATTATGATAGCCGAGGAAAAGCTCGATGTCGTGAATCAGCTCGGTAGTGATATAGCCCACCTTGGGTCTGCCACCCTTGCTTACCGATGCCAGATCCGTGCGTACCTGCACGTCGTTGAGTCCCAGCGCCTCTGCGATCACCGTCGCAGAGACTGTCGGCACATTTTGTGCCGACAGTCCCTTCAGATAATGCAGATAACCGGGGAGCCGCTGAACGGTCAGAATAGAAACTGAATTCATCTGCATAGTGCTCCCCCTTTCAGGATAAACTTAAAATAGGATAATCAGGAACTGGGAAACCAGCACCACTGCGATCAGCGCGATGGGATAGGTCGAGGCATATGCCGCAGCTACATCTTCGGTACCTGCGGTACCGATGAGCGTACCCAGCGCGGGAGTAGAAGTCATACCGCCGGTGATGGAACCTAAGTTGTTGAGCAAGCTGAGCTTCAGCACATACTTGGCAAAAATGAAACCAATAATCAAAGGTACCAGCGTCATAATAATACCGTATACAAAGTACATGGGATCAAAGTTGGCAACAAATTCTGCGCCGCCGGGAATGCCTGCACCTACCAGGAACAGAACCAAGCCCAGCTCTCTGAACAGCTTCAGAGTGGATGCCTCAGGCATAATGCTGACCTTGCCGATTCGGGAGAAGTGACCCATGATCAAGCTGACCAACAGACAACCGCCGGTAGTAGTCAGCGAAAAGCAAGTACCGCTGAGGCCTTCACCGGAAAGAGGAATCTTCACCTTTCCGAGAATGGTACCCAGAATTGCGGCAAGAGAAAACGCAGCGATACCCATGTGATCCAGATGGAGCAGCTTGCCGGTAAAGCTCTTCTTGGTGGCTTCTTCTTTTACCACCAATTTCGCCCGCTCTTCCTCCATATTGGCTCTGGTAAGCTTGGGAATCAGCTGTACGAACAGAACGACGCCGATGACACCAAAGATATACGCAATGCCATGACCTACCGATACCAATCCGGTATATTCTTCTGCAACGGTTGCTTTTGCCGCGGAGAATGCGGGAGTGGAGGTCAGTGAACCGGAGAGCAGACCGACAATCATGGCCACAAAGCCGTCCTGCTCCTCAATGGTTCCGCCGTAGCCAATGACCTCGCCCAGACCGATACAGCCTGCAGCAGCCAGACCGCCTGCCAGGATGATTACCACGCCCAGCAATACGTAAGATTTAAAATTTCTCTTGAAATTACCGAAGAACTTGGGGCCTGCGATGAAACCAACAGAGGTAACAAACAGGATCAGACCCAGATTCTCAACAAGTGTCAATGCTTCCTCCAAATAATGCACGGTTGTATCGCCGCTGGTGATAATCACCTGCGCATTGAGCTGTTCATAACACAGCGCACCAAACAGCAGTGCAATAATGAATACACCGGCGTCACCCAGGGAAACACCTTTGACAGTAATACGACCCAGCGCATATCCTACAAACAGGATAGCAAAAATGCACATAAGCAGATAGGAAATACCGGTTACGGAAATAACTCCGCCAAATAAATTCATATGGAATCAAGACCTTTCTATCTCAGACTGTCAAATAGCCTTCTGATTGGTATAGTTGGGCAGGAGCTTGGGAGATACTACGTCGGTTTCGATGCCGGCTTCTGCCATTTCCTTGGCAAAATTGTCAACGTGAGACAGGGTCAGCGCGCCAACCTCTACGTCCTTGGACTTAGAGGATGCGTTCGTGCCTGCGTTTCTACCGAATACGATGATGTCCAGCAGAGAGTTGCCCATCAGACGGTTACGTCCGTGGATACCGCCAACAGCTTCGCCTGCAACATACAGGTTCTCGATGTTGGTGGTCATACCGTCAGCGGTGATGTCCAGACCGCCGTTCTGATAGTGGAGAGTGGGGTAAATCAGGATGGGCTCCTTGCGGATGTCGATGCCGTACTTGCCGAACATACGCATCATTGCGGGAATACGCTTTTCGATGGTACCTTCGCCGTTCTTCAGCTCGATCATAGGAGTATCCAGCCAGATGCCCTCGCCCTGCTCGGTGGGAACACCGTTGCCGCGGCGGCACTCACGGATAACCGAGGATGCGCATACGTCACGGGTTTCCAGGGGATGCATAAATACTTCGCCGTTTACGTTCACCAGCTTAGCGCCCAGAGAACGAACCTTCTCGGTTACCAGTGCGCCGAAGATCTGAGAGGGATATGCAGCGCCGGTGGGGTGATACTGGAGAGTGTCAGCGTAGAGCAGTCTTGCGCCTGCACGGTAGCCCAGAACCAGACCGTCTGCGGTAGCACCGTAGTGGTTGGAGGTGGGGAAGCCCTGATAGTGCATACGGCCAGCACCGCCGGTAGCGATGACAACGGTCTTCGCCTTTGCGATGAGCAGTTCCTTGGTTTCCATATTCATCAGAACTGCGCCTGCTGCCTTGCCGTTCTCGTCGAGGATCAGCTCGATGGCAGCGGTGAAATCTACTACGGGGATGTTACGGTTGAGCACCTCGTCACGGAGAGTACGCATAATCTCTGCGCCGGAGTAGTCCTTTGCAGCGTGCATTCTCTTGCGGGAGGTACCGCCGCCGTGGGTGGTCACCATGGTGCCGTCGGGCATCTTGTCGAACTCAACGCCCAAGTCGTTGAGCCACTGGATGGCATCGGGAGCCTCGTTAACCAGTCTGTACAGCAGCTCGGGCTTAGCGGCAAAGTGACCGCCGCCGAATGCGTCCACGTAGTGAATTGCGGGGGAGTCGTTTGGCTTGTCGGCAGCCTGAATGCCGCCCTCTGCCATCATAGTGTTGGCATCGCCCATACGGAGCTTGGTTACGATCATAACCTTTGCGCCGTTGTTGTCAGCCTCGATGGCTGCGGAAGTACCTGCTCCGCCGCCGCCGATGACCAGCACGTCTACGTCGTAGTCAACCTTAGACAGGTCGATGTCGGCGGGATTGATACGGCTGTTTGCCTGCAGGATGGCAGCCAGCTCCTTGGGAACCTTCTCGCCCTTGTTGGGGCCGATCTGCAGAACTTCAAATTCGCTTTTAATGTAGTCGGGATGGTAGGTAGCCAGTACCTGTTCCTTCTCTTCTGCGGTCATACGGACGGGTTCCATCACAGCATTTGCCGCACGGTTTGCTTCCACCTTTTTGATGGATTCCAGCATTTTTTCGTTAGTATACATAGCTGACCCTCCTTATTTCTCGATCTCGCGGTTGTTGTAAAGCTCTTTCATCTCGGAGATGGGCTTCTGCATCAGGGACTCCAGCAGTTCAACGAAGGTACCGTCCTTGATCTCCTGAACGCGCTCTTCCAGATGAGCGGTCTTGGGAGCCAAATACTTACCGTTGATACGGCGAGCCAGCATAGCCACCTGAGGATGAGAGATACCTGCCGGGCAACGGGAGGAGCATACGCCGCACATTACACAGTCGAAGGACTCTTCAGCGCAAGCCTCAAAGTCTCCTCTCTGAGCATATGCAATATACTGCATAACGTTCAGCTCCTGGGTACAAGCCTTGGTGCAGGCGTTACAGCCAACACAAGCGTAGATCTCGGGATACAGCTGCATCATAATCTGCTCGGTGGGCTTGATTTTTTCGATGTCGTAAACCTGCTTTACCAGAGGGAAGAAAGGCAGGGTTGCAATGTACATACCTTCTTCAACCTTGGTCTGGCAAGCCAGGCAAGAGTGCA
Organism: Clostridia bacterium; assembly: GCA_017452565.1. Taxonomy (GTDB): domain Bacteria; phylum Bacillota; class Clostridia; order Oscillospirales; family CAG-272; genus CAKSQF01. Next base: position 3,230 of record JAFTMF010000028.1, on the reverse strand, counting down.
GCTCCTGCTGACCCTTGATACGGTAGATCGTGGAGCACGCGCCGCAGAAGCCGTTACGGCATCCGCATCCGCGCACCAGCTGATAGCCTGCATACTCCATGGCGCACATAATCGTCAGTTCTGCAGGTACGGAATATTTCTTACCAAACAGGTAAATATTAACCATTTCTTGCATTTTGGTTACCTCTTTTCTCCATCAATATTCGTTGGGAAGTTCATCCAGCTGATCACAGCGGAATACGGGGCCGTCCTTGCAGACGTACTTGTTACCGATATTGCATCTGCCGCACTTACCTACGCCGCACTTCATACGCAGCTCCATAGTGGTAAATACCTGAGTCTTGTTGAAGCCCAGCTCCTGCAGACCTGCAAGGGTAAACTTAATCATAATAGGGGGACCGCAGATGATGGCGGTCTTGTTTACGTCGAATCCCAGCTCCTTTACGTAGTTGGGAACGAAGCCAACGTGACCGTCCCAGCCTTCCTGCTCGCGGTCGATGGTCAGGTGTACGTTGACGCCCTCGGTGGTCATCCATTCGTCGATGATCTCCTTGTAGTCAACCAGATCGTCCTTGGAACGGGAGCCGTAAACGATATCCACCTTGCCGTACTGATCGCGGTAGTGGCGAACGTAGTTGATTACCGAGCGGAGAGGTGCGAGACCGATACCGCCGGCAATGAAGAGCAGATCCTTGCCCTTGAAGGTGGTGTCAACCGGGAAGGGATTACCGTAGGGACCACGGATGGTTACCTGCTGACCAACCTCCATAGCGTGGAGCCAAGTGGTGAGGCATCCGCACTTCTTGATGGAGAATTCCATAAATTCGGTGTTGGTGGGGGAAGAGGTAATGGAGAACATTGCCTCGCCCACGCCGGGGATAGAGAGCATAGCGCACTGACCGGGCTTATGCTCGAACGCCTTCTTGCCGTCGGGAGTGACTACGCGGAAGGTTTTCACGTCGGGGGTATCGATACGGATATCGGTCACCACGCCGATTACGGGAATCAAAGATTCGGTCATTCTGCGTCACCTCCCAGAGATTTCATAACCTTTACGATGTTCATATTGATGGGACACTTGGACAGGCATCTGCCGCAGCCTACACAGCCAAACTCGCCGCCGTTGTTCATGGGGAAGTAAACCAGCTTGTGCATAAAACGCTGACGGAAGCGCTCTACCTGAGAGTTACGGGAGTTACCGTGTGCCATCTTGGTGAAGTCGGAGTACATACAGCTGTCCCAGCAGCGTGCACGCTTGACACCGTGACCGGTATCAAAGTCGAAGATATCGTAGCACTGGCAGGTGGGGCAAACGAAGGTACAGGTGCCGCAGCCAAGGCAAGCCTTGGACAGCTCGGGCCACTTTGCGGAGTTGAACTTCTCCAGCAGGACGTTACCCTTGAATGCATCGGTAGGCAGATTCTGCAGGGGGAGCTTCTTAGCGATCTCCTTCACAGCAGCCTTCTGAGCGTCTACTGCGGTAGTATCGCCCTCTTCGGTGAGAGCGGCAACTTTTGCCAGCAGTGCTTCGCCCTTTTCGGTGTTAGCGGTCAGCCACAGAGCATCCTCTGCGATCCAGGTGGAAACGTCACCCTCGGGAGCGGTCATATCGATGCCGAATGCGCCGCAGAAGCAGGTTTCACCGGGACGGGTGCAGGCAACGGTCACGATAGTACCGTGTGCACGGCGGGCAGCGTAGAAGCTGTCCACGGGATCTGCCAAAAATACCTTATCCAGAATGGAGAAAGATCTTGCATCGCAAGCACGGACGCCGAAGACTACGAAGTCCTCAGTCTCGGTGCGGGTGTCGATGACCTCGATGGTCTTCCCTTCTCTCTTGAAGTCCACGATGTTCTCGGTCTGAGGGAAGAAGAAGTCCTTTGCACTGCGGTTGGTATTGAGAGCGCGGGAATAAGTCACGCCTTCGCTCCACAGCTTATAATCAGCGCCCTTCTCGCCGTCTACGGGGAGATAGAGCTTTTCCTCTGCAGCGATTGCCGCGAAGAAATCATTCAGTTTGGAAAGAGCGATCTTTTTCATGCTTTGCCTCCTCTTTCGTGTACGATGGAAGGCTCACAGTCATCCAAAGTGTAATTGGTCAGAGGTGCGCGGGAGGTGGTGTCCTCGCCTGCCTGATACTCGCCGTATAGCTCGTTCATATCCTTGATGAACTTACGGTTGAGCAGGTGCAGGGGGATGTTCTGAGGACAAACTCTGGAGCATTCGCCGCAGTCGGTGCATCTGCCTGCTACGTGGTAGGCACGGATGATGTGGAACATATTTTCCTCGAAAGAGGTCACTGCCACCTTCTGCTGAACGCCGGAGCTCGGATTATCAAATACGCACTGCTCGCAGGTGCAAGCGGGGCATACGTTCCGGCAAGCGTTGCAACGGATGCAACGGGACAGCTCGCCTCTCCAGAACGCAAAACGTTCGTCGGGAGTCATAGCCTCCAGCTTTGCAACCATATCGAAACGGTTAGAATCGGGATTTACGTCGCCGGTCTCGCCGATCAGCTCGTCGTAAACCATGTGCTTCTTGCTCTTGCAAGAAATGCATCTTTCTGCCATAACCTCGTACTTGGGCATAGTCTCGTTACCGTAGATAGTCTCTACTACGAAGTTTGCGCCTTCGGAGGTGATGCCGATGATACCGTCCACGCCCTTGGCCTTGATCTTGTCTACGTCAGCCTTACCGTTGCACTCTACACCGATGACGTGAATCATCTCGCGCTTGATGCGGTGCTCCTTCTGGAGCTGGTTGAAGCTGTACGTATCGCAGGGCTTCAGGAATACGGCAATCTTGCCGCCCTTCTTGCACTCTGCAACCAGGTACTTGGACAGGTTAGGTGCAGAGAAATCGTCGTAAACGAAGTTTTCCCAGAGGTCTTTTGCGTCGGTGAAGACTGCGGGAGTGCAGTCGTATGCGAACTCGCCCTTCTTCCAGCCGATGACACGGTCAACCGCACCGGTGGAGAGCAGTTCAACTGCGCGCTTTTTCATCAGTTCTTGCATCTCAGATCCTCCAGTCTCTTGTTTTCGCCCAGCTTAGTAACGGTTGCTACGAACTCGTTCATAGTAGCCGCAAACTTGGCACCCTCAGCCGCAGAAACCCATTCTACACGGGTTCTCTCTCTCTCGATGCCAAGATAGTCCAGCATAGAGAAGAGCATGGTCATACGGCGGCGGGCATAATAGTTGCCCGAGGTGTAGTGGCAGTCGCCGGGATGG
>JAFTMF010000004.1 GCA_017452565.1 Clostridia bacterium | reverse complement strand
ACGGCGGACGGCGCCGTTTTTGCCGAAGAGGTGGGTCTGTCCCACCATATCCTCAAAGGAGGTAGGACGCAGAGCGTCTGCAAGGGGAGTATAGCTCATTTTTGTCCTCCTTTGGGTAATAATGAATCAGTTTATTCTACCATATTATTGTTCATTTGTCAATGAATTTGGGAAATTTGTGGGGTGAAGTTTTCTCGGATAGGGTGCAAAAAAATCCCCTTTCCTCGGCACAAGTTCGTTGGAAAAGGACTTGCGCAAGGGAAAGGGGAATGCGTACAGAATAAACGCTTGTTAGTTCATCAGCTCTTCAAAAGAAGTGAGCGATCTCGGCATAGCGTGCACAAAAACCACGCTTATATCCTCCGGATTGCATCCGTAATATGCCGCTACGTCGGCAATGTCTACCGAAAGCAGCTGATCCATCGTGGCGGCTATCAAGGCGCGGTCGGTGGGGATGTTGGTATGATTGGTGCTATCAAAGCAATAGGCTTCGTCCAGAATCTCCCAACCGAGGCTCTTAAAATAGTCCTTGCAGGATTTGTCGCTGTCCGTGCGCACTTCGCACCAGATGGCAAGGGGACGGGCTTCGTTTGAGAAGTTTTCTTTCATCAGCGGATCAGCCAACTTGACCGTCCCGGAGGAATAGTTGAAAACGTCGTATTGGTACATTGTACCCCACAAAAGATCGGCGCGGTACCAAGCGGTTTCGGAAAGGGTCGTGCTGCTGCTTTGTCGATGAATTCCCACCACGGCAGGGGCGGTATCCAATTGATAATAGGCTTGCACCGACTCGGGGGTGATGGATTGGATTTCCGCTTCGGTGAGATCGAAGAGTGCGTAGTAGGACGTTTCTTCGCCGTCTGCATAAGTGTGCGCTTCAAGCTTGCGGGAGAGGAGATAGTCCTTGAGATCGTAGCGGTTGTGGTCTGCGGTAATGTAGGTAAAGGACATCACGTAGCGGGTGTTGGTGTCGATAGCAGACTGCTGGGCAGGAGAGGGCATTAACCGATAATACAGTTTCCCGAGCTGAGGAGATTCTGTGGCTTTCCAATCCGCCCACGGATCGTAGGAGGTGCTTCCCCATACCAATAAAGGAGATGACGGCGGCTTCTGATCTTGAGAAGCGGTGGTAGTAGTGGTGGGACGGTCACCGGTGTCAGGCGAGGCGCAGGCGGTGAGCAGGAGCAGGGCGGCGAGCATAAGGGGGAGGATTCGTTTCATGGGGGCTCCTTTCGTGGGATTTTGAATTGTTCGTTTTGAGAATCGTTGTTTCTTGCCTTTAGTATATCACGATTTTCAGATTATGTCAATAGTAAATTGCAAATAGCACCAAACAATTTATTCATACCCGCAGAAAAATCTTTTTCAAAAAACAAACAAATGTTCAAAGTTGCAACAAAATGCAACTGTATCATACGTTTTGATCTGCTATACTGTAGCCACAGCCGATGAAAAACAACGGTTCGCAGAACAATCAACGAGATCAGATTAGAAATTAGAAAGGAGAGGATTTTATGGAATCCATTCACAACCACGATGCGGTGTTTGAAACCGAGGCGGTCTTCCGCCGAAAGCTGAAGGGCTACATCAAGCACTGCAACAAAACCGGCGAGGATGAAAAGAATCGCCGCCTGCCCAATGCCGCAGGCTTCTGCCGCTTCTGCGGCATCTCCCGTGAGAGCTTTGCAAGGCTGAAGGTGGTCTACCCCCTGATGTTCGACATCGCCCAGTCCACCTTCCTTGACGAAGCGCTGAACACCAAGATGTCCAACTCAGCGGCGAATATGTCTTTCCTTGCCGACTTCAACCGTCGGGTGGGTGAGGCTGCCGAGGACGAGCAGGTGGGCGATACGGTGAGAATCATCACCTGCCACGAAGATGGCGACGCGCTCTAAGGGAAAATCCCGACAGACGGTGGTGCGCCTTGACGGAAAGCCTTCCCAGAAGCAAGCGCAGTTCTTTGCCTCCCGTGCCCGCTATACTGCCTACGGCGGCGCAAGAGGGGGAGGGAAGTCCTGGGCACTTCGAAGAAAGCTGATCCTGCTGTGCTTCCACTATCCGGGAATCTCCTGCCTGCTGATTCGCCGCACCCTGCCCGAGCTGAGAGAGAATCATCTCTTTCCGCTCCTGTCTCAGCTGGGAGATGCGGTGACCTACAAGGAGTCCACCCACACCTTCACCTTCCCCGGCGGCAGCCGTCTGGTGCTGGGGTATTGCGACAAGGAACGGGACGTGCTCCGCTATCAGGGGCAGGAATACGACGTCATTGCGCTGGACGAAGCGACCCAGCTGACCGAGTTTCAATTTTCCACCTTCAAAGCCTGTCTGCGAGGCGCAAACAGCTTTCCAAAACGGATCTACCTCACCTGCAATCCCGGTGGCGTAGGTCATGCCTGGGTGAAGCGTTTATTTGTCGACCGCCTCTACCACGCGGGAGAGGATCCCGCCGACTACGCCTTCATCCCTGCGGGGGTGTATGACAATCAAGTGCTTCTGGAAAAGGATCCCGGTTACGTCAGCTCGCTGCAGTCGCTTCCCGACACGCTCAAGAGAGCGTGGCTGGAGGGAAGCTGGGACGTGTTCGAGGGACAGTTCTTCCCCGAATTCTCCCGACAGCGCCACGTGTGCGCTCCCTTTGAGATCCCCCAAAATTGGCGGCGATTTGGCGGTCTGGACTACGGATTTGATATGCTGGCCGTGGTTTGGGCAGCCCAAGATCCCAAGGATGGGACGATCTACGTTTATCGGGAGTTTGGACGGTCGGGACTCACCCTCACCTTGGCCGCAAGAGCGGTGGCGGAGTTCACCGACTGCGGTGTGGAGTATCTGGCGGCGTCCCCCGATCTGTGGAACCGTCGGCAGGACACCGGACTGTCGGGAGTGACGGTGATGAGCGGGGTAAAGGGCTTTCCCACCCTCTTAAAAGCCGACGATCGACGGGTGATGGGCTGGCGCAATCTGCGGGAATATTTGGCAGCAAAGCGTGGGGAAGAGAAGGGAGCGACGGGCGCCGAGGACGGCAAGCCGAGACTGCAGATCTTTTCCACCTGCACCGAGCTGATCCGCAATCTCCCCGCGCTGCTCCACGATAAGCACCGCCCCGAGGACGCTTCCTCCGAGCCTCACGCCGTCACCCACTTTCCCGAGGCTCTGCGCTATGCGCTGATGGCCGCTCCCGTGAGCGGCAGGTCGGTGGATCGCTGGGTGGATCCTTTGAATGCGCTCGGGCGGTACTGATCCTTTCGGATTCGGATTCAGATTCAGATAGTTTCTGCGAATCACTTCGGCTGATGAACCGAGAGGAGGGTAGATATGGTCGAGATCATTCTTTGGAGCGTTCTGTGGGGGCTGGCGGGAGTTTGGGTAGGCTTTTTCGCAGGCTGCTTTGTCTGCAAGAGACGGCAGAGCCGCAAGAGGACCGCTTCCACCGCAGACAGCTTCCTGCGCCTGCTCAGACATTAGGAGAGCACCGCTTGAAACTCTACGGGGATACACACCCTCACCGCTCCGTGGGGACCGACCTCCCGGAGCGGTCCGCCGTCGAAGACGGCATCAAACGGTTTGCACCGAGGTGGGGCACGGGAGGAGCAAGCCCCTCCCCTACCGATGTGGGGGAAGTTTCCCCCTCCCCCCTCTCGCGCTGAGGCGGTGGTCATCCGCCCTCCCTCAAACGATTGACATTAGAAAGGAAAATGCATGAAAAATCGAAATTTAACCACTGCTTGGAAGCAGTACGAAGAAGGGCGGGCTTACAAGCGGACCATCGGTCTTTACCGCCGAGTGGACGAGAATGAGCGATTCTATCGCGGCGACCAGTGGAGAGGCGTGGATGCGGGCGGTCTGCCTACTCCCGTCTTCAACCTCGTCAAACGAATCGGTTCTTATTTGGTGAGTGCCGTCCTGAGCTACAAACTCACCGTCCGTTACACCGATCTGAGCATCCCCTATGCCGATCCCAGCGACGCTGTCCGCCATCGGCAGATGACGCTGGAGGGGCTCAACCGTATCACGGCCTGCCGCTGGAAGCAGAGCGGTATGGATCTCATCCTCAGACGGGCACTCTACGATGCGGTGCTGTCGGGGGACGGCATCTTCTACTGCTGCTTCGACCCCGACCTGCCCGGCGCAGGAGACTTCGTTGGAGACATCCGAACCACGACGCTGGATAGCGTGAATTTGTTTGCAGCGGATATGAACTCCGACGATCTCCAGAGTCAGGATTGGCTGATTCTGTCGGGCAGAGCATCGGTGGAATCCCTCCGAGAGGAGGCGGCAAGGTTTGGCGTCTCTGCCGAGGAGATTGCCCGCATCCGTCCCGATCGGGACTACGATGACGGTGCAGGCGACTATGCCGGCTACGAGACGGGAGACAAGGCAACCTACCTCATCCGCTTCTATCGGAACGCCGATGGCTTTGTCTGCTGGGAAAAGTCCACCCGTGAGGTAGTGCTCCACAGCGTGCAGACCGGAATGCGCCGTTATCCCCTGGCGATGTTCCATTGGGATCAGGTGAAGAACAGCTTCCACGGCTCTTCTCCCCTCACCGAGCTGATTCAGAATCAGAAGTACGTGAACAAGGCCTACGCCATGCTGATGAAGCATATGGTAGACACCGCCTTTTCCAAGGTGATCTACGATAAACGCCTCATCCCCGAATGGTCCAACGAGGTGGGCGAGGCAATCGGCGTCCTTTCCGGAGGCGACGTATCGGGTGTGGCTACTACCATCGGTGTGGGCGAGATGCAGGACGGCTATACCGACCTCATCAAATCAGTGATCGACAACACCAAGGAGCTCACCGGTGCCACCGACATCGTGCTGGGCGAAGCCGATCCCACCAACACCTCCGCCATCATCGCCTTGAGAGAGGCGGCAGAGGTGCCGCTGGATCAGGTGCGGGCAAGTCTGACCGCTTGTATGGAAAGCCTTGCTATGATCTGGCTGGAGATGATGCGGGAGTATTTCCCCGATGCCCGGGCTTATGCGATGGAGGATCAGTCTGTGAGCCTTGCGCTCTCCACTCTGCCGCTGGACGCCATTGGCGCATACGTGGACAGCGGTGCCAGCAAGCGCTTCTCCCAGTCGATGCTCATCTCAACCCTCCAGCATCTGCTGGCTGAGGGACATATCACCTTCGCTGAGTATCTGGAGCGCCTGCCCGACGGAGTGCTCACCGAAAAGGACAAGCTCCTGGCCCGTGCCCGTGGAGAGGATGACGATAGGAAAGTGGGGGATGCTCATGAGTGAAAAGCCGGATCTTCCGTGGATCGAATCGGAGACTGATCTGAGAGAAGCCTTTGCAATCTGCTATCCCGACATCCGCTGGGAGGACGTGCCCGATGGGGTGAAGGCAGCGGCAACAGAGCAGGGGATCCCCGTTGCCGCCGTTTACGGCGACTACCTTGCCCGTCGAGAGGACATCCGCAAGACTGCCGATGCCGCACTGATTCGGGCAATGGAGCAGTCCCCCGGACTCCCTCGGGGAGCGGTTGGGGAGCGGCTCTATTCCATCGAGGAAATGCGGGCGATGCCCCCAAAAGAAGTACGCAGCCGCTACGGCTCTCTGCTTGCCAGCCTGCGGCGCGGATTTGAAAAATGGTAAGCATTTGAATCTTATATATTACAAAGGAGAATGAATTATGGCAACTAAAAACTTTATTTCTACCGTGTGGAGCGAAACTCTGCTGAAGTCTCTGGACAAGGAGTACGTAGCGGTTATGAACTGCAACCGCGATTTTGAAGGCGAGATTCGCAATCAGGGCGACTCTGTGGTGATCAATTCCATCGGCCCTATCAGCGTCTTCGACTACACCCGTGACACCGACATGAACGCTCCCGAGGCACTGGCAGAGGGTGCGAATATCACTCTGAACATCGACCGTGCAAAGGCGTTCTGCTTCCAGATCGACGACGTGGATCGCGTGCAGGCAAAGCCCAATCTGATGCAGGGTGCAATGCGTGAAGCCGCTTGTGCGCTGTCAGACGAGGCAGACAAGTACGTGTACTCTCTCTACGACAAGGCGGATGAGGGCAATATCATCGCCAAGACCGGTGTAACTGCTGACTCCATCGTGGACGTTCTCATCGAGACCAGACAGAAGCTGATGCAGAACAATGTGAACAGCAACACCTCCGTGGTGCTGGAGGT
>JAFTMF010000027.1 GCA_017452565.1 Clostridia bacterium | reverse complement strand
TGTTAAATTTTATCAAATAGTACCCCCACTATTCAAAACTGCTTAATCGGTTTGATTGCCGAGCCGTCCTCATAGGGGCGAACCTCGCCCAGTGCAAAGAACCCGTTCTCGTCATAGAAGCGCACCATCGTGCCGTCGGTCAGATGTGTGCCGATCTTCTTCTGATAGATCTCCAGCCCGCTATGCGCCAGCTTGGCGAAAAAGGGCGGGAGCTTCACTGCAGGCAGATCTGCAAAAGCGTCCTCGATGGGGAGGAGCAGGGCGTCTCGCTCGGCCTCGCTCATCTCACGCAGAGCGTCAGGGGTAACGGCATTCTCCAGCGTGAACATTCCCGACTTGGTGCGGCGCAGTGCCGCCATCGTGCCGAGACAACCCAGTCGCTCGCCGATATCGTTGCAGAGGGTGCGGATGTAGGTGCCCTTGGAGCAGGTTACGGTGAGATCGGCTTCGGTGAAGTCGTCCTTGCGGAAGTCGGTGCAATTCAGACCATAAATGGTCACGGGACGAGCCTCACGGTCGATCTCGATGCCCTGTCTTGCCAGATCATAGAGCTTCTGCCCGTTCCGCTTGAGGGCGGAATACATCGGAGGAACTTGCAAAATCTCGCCACGAAAGGAGGGAAGTACCGCCTCCAATTCCTCCGGCGTAGGTGCGGTGTCGGTGGATGCAATTACCTCTCCGGTGACGTCTTGGGTGTCGGTAGCAATGCCGAAGCGCAGGGTCGCCTCATAGGTCTTTACCTTTTCCAAGAGAAAATCCGATGCCTTGGCAGCCCGTCCGATGAGCATTACCAGTACGCCTGTAGCCATAGGATCCAGCGTGCCGGCGTGTCCCACCTTGCGAGTACCGTAGAGCTTACGGCAAAGCCCCACCATATCGTGGGAGGTCACACCTTGGGGTTTGTCAATAATGAGTATGCCCGAAATGTTGCGATCTTGCATAATCAGTCCTCGAATACAATATTTGCCAGTACGCCGTCCAGCAATTTCTTGCAAGCCTCTTCGAAGCTGTCCGCTTCGATGGTAGCGCCGGCAGCACGGGCGTGTCCGCCACCGCCGAAGAGAGCGCAAAGTGCGGCGCTGTCAACCGTCTTGCGGGAACGCATAGATACCTTGTATCCGCCGCCGTCCTTTTCGCGTAGAACCATGCCCAGCTCTACGCCTACGATCTTGCGGGATAGGGTAGCGTAGCCTTCGACGTTTTCATCGCTAAAGCCGTAGCGTTCCTTGTCCGCCATAGTGATGGGCAGGAACAGAACCTTGCCGTCCAGATGCAGCTGATACTTCTCCAAGAAGAGAGCGTTGGACTGGAGCGATTCCAGCGTAACGTTCTCGTAAAGCGTCTCGCAAATATCTGCGGCAGCGGCGCCGCCCTCCATCAGCGCGGCGGCAATCCGATGGGTACGTGCGGTGGTGTTGGAGAAACGGAATCCGCCTGTATCGGTGTTCAGCGCGGTGTACAGAGGGGATGCGATCTCCTCGCACATCTCGCAGGGCAGGAGACAGATCAGATCGTAGATGATCTCTGCACAAGCGGCAGCGCTTGCATCCACGAAATTGTAAGCAGCGAAATTGTCCGCAGATGCATGGTGATCGATGCGGATGTCGGTGCGCTGTTCAAAGGTATCGCGCAAAAGTCCCAGCATCTGCGGTGCGGCAACGTCCACCGAAACCACCAGATCGCTCTCCAGCACCTCGCATTCGGTTGAGTAGGTCCCCTCGCAGCAAATGAAAAGATTGCGGGCGGGAATGGGGCGGTCGCACAGACAAAGGGTGTCCTTGCCGCAAAGGCGCAGGGCACGGGCAAGGGCGGTGGTGCTGCCCACCGTGTCACCGTCGGGATTGGTGTGGGAGAGCAGGAGAACTCGCTTGGCAAGGAGCAGATTTTCGGCAATTTCAGGAAGGGTAATATTATTCATCGTCCTCGTCCTCGAAATCGTCTTCGTCAAATTCTTCGTCTTCTTCGTCCTCTGCTTCTTCAGCAGCAGCCAACGCTGCAGCCTCAGCCGCAGCGGCTTCCGCTGCATCACGGGCATCGGCGATTTCCAGTTCCTTTTCCACCTTCTGCATCAGACCGGCAATCTGTGCGCCGTGCTCCATAGAATCGTCATACGCAAAAACCAGCTTGGGAGTCTGACGAAGATTCAGGGTGCGGGCCAGCTGGGTGCGGATATAACCGGATGCGGAGTTCAAGCCCTGCTTGATTTCCTTGGGAGAACCGGATCCGAGATAAGAGAAATAAACCTTGGCAAAGGAAAGATCGGGCGCACAGTTGACGCTGGTGATGCTGACAACGGTGTTCTCCAGTCGGTAGTCCTTTACACTGCGAAGAATCACGGCAAGCTCTTTTGCAATCGCTTCGTTGATTCGTCCTCTACGGTAATTAGCCATATATATACCATCCTTTTACGATAATTTACAATAGAAAATGCGATGCGTATCATAGATACTCACACTCCATCTTATTATATACAATCTGCGAAAAAAAGTCAAGTTAACCGCTACAATCTGTTGAAAAATTCATAATTATATGCTACAATGATAAAAAAGACAATTATTCGCTGTCAGTTTTTGACAAATATGTGAACGATTGATTGATTTTAGAGTTTTTAGTTTAAGATAGGAGGGTTTGATTTGTTGAAAGTCATCCACACTGCAGACATTCATCTGGACAGCCCCTTTTCTCTGGGCAATGCGGAAACCTCTGCGCTGCGCCGGGAAGAGCTGCGGGATATGTTCCGCCGTCTCTGCCGCTATGCCGGTGATCAGAAGACGGATCTGGTTTTGATTGCGGGAGATTTGTTTGACCGCAAATTCGTAACCAAAAACACCATTGATCTGGTAGTCAAGGAATTTGCCGCCTTGCCTGAAATTCGTTTTGTCATTACGCCCGGCAATCATGATTACTACGCTCCCGATAGCATATGGACCAAAACCGTTTTCCCTGAAAACGTTACGATTTTCAAGAGTGAATCGGTGGAACGGGCTTCCTTCGATATTCGGGGACAGAAGGTGGATGTATACGGCTACGCTTTTACCTCCATTTCTATGGATCATTGCCCCTTTACCGAGTATCAGGCGGAGGATCCCGATGCCATCAATATTTTGGTTGCCCACGGCAATATGCTTCAGAAAAACGCCGAGGATTGCCCCATCACGCTGGCTGACATCCGCTCTACCAACTTCGATTACGTAGCGCTGGGACATATTCATAATCTCCACGAAATCACCTCCGAGGACGATCAGTGGTACGGCTACTGCGGTTCTCCCGAGCCTCGTGATTTTGGTGAAACAGGCTGGCACGGAATCTACACGCTGGATATGAACAAAACCGACGAGGGCTTCTTCTGCAAGCCTCAATTTGTGAAGATGGCAACCCGCCGGTATATGGTGGAAACCCTCAACGTCACCGGTGCAGAGCAGTCCGACGCGATTCTGGAAGCAGCAAGAAAACTCCTTTCGGAGCGGGATTATCAGGATGAAACCCTTCTGCGAATGAAATTCGTAGGTGAGATCGCCCCCTCTGCGCAGGTTCCTACAGCAGAGATCAAAGCACTTGCCACTCATCTTGCCTATATTGAGGTGGTAGACGAAACCGCCCCTCTCTTTGACTTCGACTATCTGTCTGCCGATCCCACCATTCGCGGCGCCTACTTCCGTCAGCTTCTGCCGATGCTGAAGAGTTCAGACCTTCGGGAGCGGGAAGTAGCCTCGATGGCGCTCCGCTACGGTTTGTCGGTGCTCAGCGGCGAAGAACTCCCCGAGCTGTAAGAGGCGCGTATGGACAAACAATACTCCATTTTGCTGCTGGATGCAGACGATACCGTTTTTGATTTCGAGGCGGCTGAGCGGATTGCATTTTTCCAAACGATGCAGACCTTTCAAATCGAAGCAGACGATGTGATGTATCGCACTTATTCGGAGATCAATGATCGTCATTGGAAGGCTTTGGAACGCGGGGAATTGACCCGTGCGCAGGTTCTGCGAGGCCGCTACGCCTGCTTTTTGGAAACTTACAATCTGAACGCCGATCCCGATGCGGTGAATCGGTGCTATCTGGAGAATCTGTCCCGTTGTGCGATTTTGTTTGACGATTCGGTAGAAGCACTTCGACAGCTAAAAGTCGGCCGTCGGATCTATTTTGTCACCAACGGTAATGCAATGGTGCAAAGAGGACGGTTTGCAGGCTCACCCGTGATGGAGTTCATTGACGACTACTTTATTTCCGGCGAAATCGGTTATGAGAAGCCTGATCTCCGTTATTTTCAAGCGGTATTTGCGAAAATTCCCGATTTTGATCCCGAAAAAACCTTGCTTGCAGGCGATTCTGCCACCAGCGATCTGACCGGCGCCATCCGCGCGGGACTCGATTGCTGTTACGTTGACAGACGGGGGAAGCAGTTACCTCCCGACATCACTCCCAACTACCATGTGAAAAATCTGATGGATTTGGCACGGCTGTTGGATGGGACTATGTGATGCAACTGAATTAGAGATTAGATCAGAAAGGAAGACTGATTATGGTCATAGATAAGATTACCATCAATCATTTCGGCGGTGTCAAAGGGTTTGAATGTACCTTCTCCGACGGAATCAATCTCATCGAAGGACGCAATGAGGCGGGCAAAACCACCATCAGCACCTTCATCAAGTTTATGTTCTACGGTTTATCCGGTAAGACCAAGAGCGGTGGACTTTCCGAGCGCCGGAAATATCAGAGCTGGGAAACCGACAGCGCGGAAGGCTCGCTGGAGTTTACTCACAAGGGCACTCGCTATCGGATCGAGCGCTCGCTGATTCCCTCTGCCCGTGCGCAAGGCAAAGAGACGGTGAAGATTATCGATCTTGCCACCAATACCGAATGTCTGCACGGTGTGAATCCCGGTAAGCATTTCTTCGGCGTAACCGAAGAAGTGTTCCTGCAGACCGCATTCGTGGGTCAAGCGGACGGCAGCGTGATCGACGGCGGCTCGGTTGCCGCTGCAATCGAAAATATGCTCTTTGCCGGCGACGAGATGATTTCCACCAAATCGGCGCAGAAAAAGCTGGAAGAGGGGCGCACTATGCTCCTGTACAAGAACAAGAAGGGCGGCCGTATTTACGAGCTGAAGAACGAGACTGAAAAAATCTCCCGCCGTTTGGAGGTTGCCCGCGCCAATCAAGGGGCAATCATCAGCGGGGAAGCGGAGCGTAGCGATCTGATCGCCAAGCTGGAGGCGGGCAAGGCGGAAGCCGGACGCCTGACCGAGAAGCTGGAGCGCGCAGATGCAGTTCACGGTATGGAAGGCTTTACCCATTTGGAAGAGTTGGAAGCTGCGCTGGCGGATCGCAAGCAGGAATTTGAAACCTATTCTGCCGATCACACCCACGAGAATTTCATTCCCGACGTACCCTTTGTCAGTGCACTGAAGGATTCGTACCGTGATATCGGCTATAGTGAAGGCAAGCTGGAGCAAGAGGTTCAGCGCAAGCAGAATCTGGGCGGCGACCGTATGGATGATGCAGACAGAGAACTGCTGGAGCGCTCTGCGCAGGATGGCGGTGCGGACGGTATTGCCGAGCTGCTGGAAAACTGCCGTTACAACGTACGGGTCAGCCGGATTTGGGGCTTCTGTCTTATGGCATTGATGGTTCTCTTTGCGGGCGTAGCAAGTTTTTGCGCATTCTTCCCGGATGTGTCGGGGATCGTAGTTGCCGGTAACTTCACCGTGCAATTGTTGGGCTACGTTATTTACGGTGTCGCGGCGCTGCTGGGAATCGGTTCAATTCTCTTCTTGGTTCGTGGTGGAAGCAATTCCAAGCGGATTCAGAAGATGCTGGTTGCCTACGGAGTTCCCAACGAGGACGATTTGTATGCGCATATTCATAGCGCAGAGAAGCGCAGAGACGCACAGCACGCCTATGAGATTAAGTTGAACGACATTGATGCTACCATCAATCAGTTGACGTCTGAGGTAGCACTCCATAAACAGGAAGCGGCGGCGCTACTGTCTCGCATTGGCAGAGAGTTTACGGATAAAGAAGACATCACCGCTGCGGTGAACCACTGCAGCGCAGTTATTGCACACCGCAATGAACTGTACAACGAGGTAGGTAAGGCTGAAGCCTCGGTAGAGGCGGTACGCCATACGCTGGAAGGCGAAGATAAGGAGAAGTTGGCAGAGATTATCGCCCGCACCGATTGGGCAGGCGATATCAGCGACGAGGATCTGATTGCTATCAAGGAAGCTTACGCACAGCGGCTTGCAGACAATGAAACCTTGCGGCAGTCCATTCATAAAGTGGATCTGGAGCTTGCTCGCCTCAACGCAACCGTTGAGAATCCTGCATTCTTGGCTGATACCATTGATGAAAAGAATGCACAACTTGATAAGATGCAGATCGAGCACGATGCGCTCCGTCTGGCGTGCGATTCCATTGACGCAGCATCGGAGAACCTCCGCAGCAGCGTAGCTCCCAAGCTGTCTATGCAGGCAAGTACCTTGATGCGTAAGGGCACTAACGGAAAGTACGAGACGATCGGCGTTAACAATCAGCTGGAGATGCAGTACGGTGCATCCAGCGGCGTGGGATACACAACCCGTGATATCGACTTTATGAGCTCCGGTACCCAGGACCTGGCATATATCAGCCTGAGAATGTCATTGATCGGACTTCTTTATCACAAGACCTGTCCGCCCTTGTTCTTCGACGAATCCTTTGCGCGTCTGGACGATGACCGACTCACTGCGATGTGCGGCTTGCTCCGGGAATATGCAGGAGAAGGAAGTCAGATCTTTATGTTCACCAGCCAGCATAGAGATGCGAAGATCCTGGAAACGCAGGGCGAATTCAATTACATTATGCTCTGATTGAAATAAGCAGGAGCAAAAACAAGGCGTCCGCAAGGATGCCTTGTTTTATGTGATACGGTTACAAAATAAAGCAAAATAATATACAAAAAATATAAAATATTTTGGTTAAACCTATTGACAAACACGAAAACGTGTGCTATAAT
>JAFTMF010000003.1 GCA_017452565.1 Clostridia bacterium | reverse complement strand
TGGCAATGCCGATGCGCACCATCGTCTCGGCAAGACGGGTGGCATCCTCGGGCGTGCGCATAAATGCGCCGCTGCCGCATTTTACGTCCAGTACGATGGAGCGAGTGCCTGCCGCCAGCTTCTTGCTCATAATGGAGGAGGCAATGAGAGGCAGGGAGTCTACCGTTGCGGTGACGTCCCTGAGGGCGTAGAGCTTCTTATCGGCAGGCGCCAGATCGGCACTCTGTCCGATGACCGCAAGCCCTACCTGCTCCGACTGATCGGCAAATTCCTCGGGGGTGAGGGAGGTGCGGAATCCGGGGAAGGATTCCAGCTTATCCACGGTGCCGCCGGTGTGACCCAGACCTCGACCGCTCATTTTGGCAACGATTCCCCCTGCCGCCGCCACGATGGGGGCAACGATGAGGGTAGTCTTGTCGCCTACGCCGCCGGTGGAGTGCTTATCCACACTGCGGTCGCCAAAACGGCTGAGATCGACGGTATCGCCCGATTTTGCCATTGCCTCGGTGAGGGTAAAGGTCTCCTCGTCGGTCATACCGTTGAAGTAGATGGCCATCATCAGAGCGGACATCTGATAATCGGGGATTTTTTCGTCGGTGTAGAGGGAGATCATCTCAAAAATCTCCTCACGGGTGAGTGCAACGCCGTGTTTTTTCTTTTCGATCAGGTCGTACATTCTCATAGGAGGTCTCCTTGGGGGATCAGGTCAGATCTGCTTTGCCGAAGCTGGCCGGCAAAAGGGTGGACAGCGGGATCACTTTCGGGGTTTTGCCGTCGAAGAGGATCACGGGAAAGTCGGGAGCGCAAAATTCGGACAGCACCTGACGGCAAACGCCGCAGGGAGCGCAGTAAGCGGACACCTCTGCACCGCTCTTGCCGCCCACTACCGCCAGTGCGGTGAAGTTGCGCTCCCCTTTGTGGACGGCGGTGAACATGGCCACACGCTCCGCGCAGACGGTGGGGGTGAAGGAGGCAGACTCTATGTTTGCGCCCGTATAGATGGTGCCGTCGGCGGCAAGGAGCGCCGCACCCACGGCAAAGCCCGAGTAAGGGCAGTAGCTTTTCTCTCTGGCGGCAAGGGCGTTTTTCACCAGAGCGGTAATCGTATCTTGATTCATCATATCAGTTATTCAGAAGGGAATAGACCTCATCCCCGATGGTATCGAATCCAAGGAGGGTGCCGCGGTTTTCGGGAGCGATGCCCTCACCATAGGTCAGGTAGGGCACGTATTCACGGGTGTGATCGGTGCTTTGATCGGAAGGATCACAGCCGTGGTCGGCGGTGATCATCAAAACGTCGTCGTGGTGCAGTTCTTTCACAAACTCGGACAGCCAAGCGTCAAACTCGCTCATCGCGGCGGCATATCCCTCGGCATCCTGACGGTGACCGTAGAGCATATCGAAGTCCACGAGATTGATAAAGCAAAGTCCGTGGAAATCCTTCTTCACCAGCCGGGAGGTGACCTTCATCCCCTCGCGGTTATTATGGGTGGGGTGCGTCTCGGTGATGCCTGCCATGGAGAAGATGTCGCCGATCTTGCCTACGCCGATGACGTCGTAGCCCTCGCCCGACAGACGGTTGAGAACGGTGGGAGCGGGGGGAAGCAGGGAGAAATCACGGCGGTTTTCGGTGCGGCGGAAATTACCCGGCTCGCCTTCGAAGGGGCGGGCGATGACTCTGCCCACGCCGTGCTCCCCTTGGAGCAGATTGCGGGCAGTACGGCAGATCTCGTACAGCTCCTCGGGAGGAACCAGCGACTCGTGAGCGGCAATCTGGAACACGCTGTCGGCAGAGGTGTAGATAATCAGCTTGCCGGTGGCAAGGTGCTCCTGGCCGTAGTCACGGATGACGTCGGTGCCCGAGTAGGGGAGATTGCAAAGAGTCCCTTTGCCTACAGCTTGCTCAAAAGCGGTCATTACCTCTTGGGGGAAGCCGTGAGGATAGGTGGGCATCGGGCGCTCGGAGATAATTCCTGCGATTTCCCAGTGTCCTGTGGTGGTGTCCTTGCCGCGGCTCTTTTCTTGCAGACGGGCAACACAAGCGGTAGGAGCGGCGGCTTTTTCGATGACGCTGACGCCGTCGATGTTGCCCAGTCCCATTGCGGTGAGGGTAGGGATATGCAGTTTGCCGGATCTTTCAATGCTGGCGAGAGTGTTTGCTCCTGCGTCGCCGAAATCAGCGGCATCGGGAGCGGCGCCGATTCCAAAGGAATCCAGCACGATGAGAAATACTCGTTTTGCTTTCATAATCTTATTTGCTATTCATAGTGACCGCTACGTTGAGGGCGATCTTCATCATATCGGTAAAGGTGGACTGTCTGGCGTCTGCATCCAGCGCCTCGCCGCGGAGAATGTGGTCGGAGACGGTGCAGATGGCAAGGGCACGCTTGCCTGCCTTAGCGGCGTTCATATAAAGGGCAGCGGCTTCCATTTCCACGCCCAGAACGCCCATCTTGTACCAGCCGTCGTTGAAATTGGGATCAGCGTGGTAGAAAACGTCGGAGGAGAGGAGGTTGCCCACCTGATAGCGGACGCCCAGATCCTCGGCTTCCTTTACCGCCTCACGGAGCAGATCGAAGCTGGCGATGGGAGCAAAGTTACCGTTCAGCTGATACTGATCCTGATAAGCGGAGTTGGTGCAGGCACCCATACCGATGATGACGTCACGAAGCTGAATGTTGTCAGCAAGGCCTCCTGCAGAGCCGATGCGGATGATGTTCTCCACACCGAAGAAGTTGTACAGCTCGTAGGAGTAGATGCCGATGGAGGGCATACCCATACCGCTGGCCATCACGGTGACGGGAACACCTTTGTAAGTGCCGGTGTAGCCCTGAATGCCACGGACGTTATTCACAAGGCGGGGATTTTCCAGGAAGGTTTCTGCAACGAATTTGGAACGCAGAGGGTCGCCGGGCATCAGAACCGTATTGGCGAAAT
>JAFTMF010000026.1 GCA_017452565.1 Clostridia bacterium | reverse complement strand
TCTACCAAAAAGAAGAAAAAACGCTCCACTTCTGTGTTGTCCGGCTTAATCTGATTCAGCGTCAGCACCAGATCACGCTTGCAATCGGGCTCGCTGATCTCCAAAAGACGGGCAGATGTGGTGGTAAACTCGCCCCAAGTGTATTTGGGCCAGAACCCTACTCCGCAGCCTGCTGCAACCAGATTCTGCACCGTGGCAGGAGAATCGCTTTCGAACACCACCTTGGGCGTAAATCCCACCTTCGAGCAATATTTATCGCAGATAGAGCGGAAGTTTTTCGTACCTGCAAGGCAAACGAATTCCTCCTCCCGCATCTCGGAAAGTGCGATGGTATGCTGAGCAGCAAAGGGCTCGCTATCCGGAACGGCCAGCAAAATAGGCTCGTTGAAAACGTATTCGTTTACGCCGGGCTCCTTAAATGAGGGCAGACGTGTGGTGAGGCTGACGTCACAGAAGGTATCTTCTCCGCTTTGTACCAGTTCAAAATGAATGTGGTGGGTCTTCTGATATTCAATTACCGCACGGGTTACCAGTGCCGATGCTGCCTGCACGTTCATTCGAATGGTAGTGAGGTCTGTGTGCGCCAGTTTTGCAAGATCGTCGGGAATCTGATCCAGCGTGGCAAGCAGCGGCTGGACCTTCTCTTGCAGATACCGCCCATACGAAGTCAGTACGATATTACGGCCTTTCAAAACGAAGAGCTTCACCCCCAACTCCCCTTCCAAGCGGTGAATTGTCTGCGATAGCGCAGGCTGGGCAATGTGCAGCTTTTCAGCCGATCGGGTCATATGCTGACTCTGCGCCACCTCACAAAAATAACGTAATTGCATCAGTTCCATAGCATTCGCCTTTCATAATGTGTATGTTATCAAATCCATAACTATTATATATTTTACATTATCGAATGTCAATGCTATAATAGCAATAGATCGAAAAAAAGTCGACAAAATCCCCTTGTTTGAAAGGAATTCTCCCTATGCCCGAACTCTTAGAAGCAATTATGCTGGTCTGCTTTGGCTTTTCCTGGCCGCTGAACGTCTACCGCAACATCAAATCTCACACCGCCAAAGGAATGAGCATCGCTTTTATCCTGCTGATTATGACCGGCTACGTTGCCGGCATTACCGCCAAGATTGTCTGCCATAATTTCTCTTACGTTTTGGCAGTTTATTTTATCAATTTGGCCATCGTCAGTGTAAATGTGTTCGTTTACTTCCACAATCGCAAGCTGGATCGCAAGCGTTCGGTGGAGCAAACTTTATAACTATCAAAAACGCATCAAGGATACTACCTCCTCCTTTCGATGCGTCTGCCCGACAGATTCTGTCGGGCTTTTTTATATCAAAAGAGGAACCTTCCGTTCAGAAAAGTTCCTCTTTTACGTTATACTTCCATAATAATGGGCAGAATCATCGGTCTGCGCTTAGTTCGCTGATAGATGAAGCGGGACAGATCGTCCTTCACCAGATTCTTGATCTGATTCCACTCGTAGTAGCCTCGATATAGACTCTCTTCAATGGCATCGGCCGCAACGCCACGCAGTTCTTCCATCAACTGCTCAGATTCACGAACGTACACAAAGCCGCGAGAGACGATATCGGGGCCGGAGAGCAGTCCTGCACCGTCGGAGGACATTGTGCATACCACTACGATAATGCCGTCCTCAGCCAAATGACGGCGGTCACGGAGCACGATATTGCCAACGTCGCCGATGCCGTAGCCGTCGATGAGCACCTTGCCTGCCGGAACGGTACCGTTCCACTTGGCTTCCTTCTCGGACAGTTCCAGCACCTTGCCGATTTCGCCTACGAAGATATTCTCCGCGGGAATGCCCATAGATTTCGCAATCTCACGGTTAGCAGCCAAATGACGGTTTTCGCCGTGGATGGGCATAAAATATTTAGGCTTGGTAAGGGCAATCATCAGTTTGATTTCTTCCTGACAAGCGTGGCCGGAAACGTGAACTTCCACTGCGCTGTCACGGAAAACCGATACGCCACGCTTGGTGAACTCGTTGATCAGCTTATCTACCAGCTTTTCGTTGCCGGGGATTGCAGATGCGGAGAAGACCACCAAATCGTTGGAGCCCAGCTCAACTTTGTCGTGCTCGGCAAAAGCCATCCGATACAGACCGGACATCGGCTCGCCTTGGCTGCCGGTGGTGATAATGGTCACCTTTTCGGGATTGTATTTCTTCAGCTCTGTAACATCAATCAGCGTACCCTGCGGAATGTGCATATAATTCAGATCCTGAGCCGCACGAACGATATTGATCATACTTCTGCCGGTTACCACTACTTTTCTGCCGTAGGCAACGCTGGCGTTGATGATCTGCTGCACACGGTGAACGTTGGAGGAGAAGGTTGCGATAACGATTCGCTTGTCACGGTTCTTCAGGAAGATACCGTCCAGCGAGTTGCCAACCACCTTTTCCGAAGGCGTATAACCGGGGCGCTCTGCGTTGGTGGACTCGCACATCAGCAGCTGGACACCTTCCTGTCCCAGCTGTCCCAGACGGGAAATATCCATAACGTCGCCCTCGATAGGAGTCAGATCCAGCTTGAAGTCGCCGGTATGCAGGATCAGACCTGCAGGAGTGCGGATTGCCAGACAGCAAGCGTCGGCAATGGAGTGGTTCACACGGATAAACTCTACCGAGAAGCATCCTGCCTTTACAGTATCCCCTGCATTGACACAGATCAAATCGGGATCAAAGTCCAGTCGATGCTCCATCAGTTTGTTTTCGATAATACCGATTGCAAGCCGTGTGCCGTAAATGGGCAGGTTCATCGTGCGGAGCAGATAAGGGATACCGCCGATGTGGTCTTCGTGTCCGTGGGTCAGAAAGACGCCGCGGATTCGGTCAATATTCTTTTCCAGATAGGTAAAATCGGGAATTACAAGGTCGATACCGAACATATCGTCATCAGGGAAACCAAGTCCGCAGTCCACGATGATGATATCGTCGTCACATTCAATCACACAGATATTCTTGCCGATCTCTTCCAGACCGCCAAGAAATGCGACCTTGACTTTTTTGTCAGTTTTCACTTTTTTAGCCATATTCTTTCCTTTCGTAATATAAAATCAAATTATTTCATTAAAAATTGCAATCCACCGTCCTGATTGCAAAATAAAATCAAGTAGGAAAAAGCCCTGTTCTACTGCAGAGAAGGGGCTCAGATGTAAATCGCCGAAGATAAATGATCCCATAGGGATCATTTATTCAAAAAGTAGTCGGACTGTACAACGGGCGCTCCTGCACAGTCACCGCTACTCGCTAAGGGGGAAAATTACACGGTCACTCGAAATCGTTTACAGTATAGCATATATATATGAACTATTTTTAAATACAAAATGAACAGCTCGTTAAGATATGACAACTCAACGAATCAACAAATACAGTACAAGCCCGATTGCTTCGATAAATGCTCCGGTGAAAATGCCTGCCGCAAATTGCCAATTTCGTCTCTTGGCCTTTTTGGACGGAGTCGGGAACCGGCTATTTTCCACGATCCGATTGGCTTCCTCCAACAGATCGGGGAGGGAGGGCTCCGCTTGATCCTCACGCAGGATAAACTGCGCCTCCTCGAACAGCTTGCTATCGTTGCTTTTGACAATCACCATCCGTTTATTGGTACCTCTCAGCAATACACTCTTCATCGAAACAACTCCTTCAGCGAACGGCGAATCTTAGCGAATTCTTCAACGATCCGAAATCGTACGGTGTACTGAGGATCTTCATCCTCGGTTAGCAGGCGGATTTGATTCTTGGAAAAACCCGTCTCTGCCATTGCCTCCTCCGCCTTAGACGAGGACGTGCAGACAGGTGGGAAGAGGACGCACCACCAGTTCTTCCCTTCCGCTGCGCCGATTTTTACTTGCAGAGAGGTGTACTCTCCCGCAGGCAGACGAAGGGACTCGTATTCACGGGTGGGATAGTATTCGGTGGTAAGGGTCACTTTGACCGAATCGCTGCTCCCTGCCTGCTCAAGCGTCTCTTTCGCAATGGACTCCAGTTCGTCCAAATGCTCCGTAATGAGGGCTTCTCCGCTCTCTTTGTCGATTGCTTTTGCCGTAAGAGCGGTGATCTCCTCCAGCAGTGCATCCCGCACGGTGAGCTTGAGTGCTTGATCCTCCTCGCTGTCCGATGCGGCAATCACGTGCAATCGGATTGTTCCGTCATAAATAGCTTTTGCATCCGATGCCAAATCCCAGCCTGCCCAAATTGTTACGCCTAAAAGAAAAACCAGCCCACAGATAATTGCTTTTTTCATATGTTCACTCCTTCTGTTATCGTAACCGAAGGATCGACGCGATTAGAACCGATTATTCAAAAAAGCGAAAACTCCTCCCGACAGTTTTGAAAACCGTCGGGAGGAGGTCTATTCAGCGCTTCATCTTGCGCTGATCCAGATAGTTCTGCAGGATAATTTCCGCAGAAAGAGTGTCTACCGTGTTCTTCCGCTTCTTGCCGCGAGTGTCGGTAAAGCCGAGAATGATGTGTGCCTGCATAGTTGTACAGCGCTCATCAAATAGGGTTACGGGCAGGCCGGACGCTTCTCTCAGCCGCTCTGCGAAGGCTTCTACCTTCTGACTTCGCTCGCCACGAGTACCGTTCATATTCACGGGATTGCCCATCACGATCTCCTCCACCTTGTGGGTGCGGATGGCAGCAAGGATCTGCTCCAAGGCTTTGTCCTCGTTGTATGCGGTGAAGGTGCCCAGTCCGCTGGCTAAAAAGCAGGACTCGTCGGAAAGAGCAAGCCCCGTCCGCACGTCACCTAAATCAATTCCTAAAATTCGCATAATTACGATCTATGCTCCTTACTCAAACTTGAATCCAAAATATGCGGTACTGCGGGCATCCCGTACGCCGTCAACCACTTTTTCTACAAATGCCGCAACGTCTGCAAAGGCCTCCTGACGGCAGTTGCCGGTAAGGGGCTCGTGATGCTCGCCGCGGTAGAGCTTGTACTCCACGTCGCTGGCATCCTGATCCAGCAGTGCTTCCGCAATCGCGGGGATATCCTTACCAAAATTGCCCACGGGATCGCGGTCACCGCTCATCAGGTAGATGGGCAGGCCCTTGGGGGTCTTTTCGTACCATTCTTCCGAATTGACAAAGGAAAGAACGGTGAAAAGATCGTAGAACCCTTGGGTGGTAAAGATATACGTACAAAGAGGATCGGCGGCATATACTTTGAGTGCCTCGAAATCGGAGGTGACCCATTCGTAACCCGTGCTATTTTTACCCTTGGCGAACGATTTATTATAGCTACCAAACGCCAGCTTGTTTAATAGCGGACTGCGATAGTGATCGCCCTTCCGCTTTTTGATGAAATCTGCCAGCTTCATTGCCAGTTTCAGAGGAGCAGTTCCCGCAGAAGTGCCCGACAAAATCAGACCATCGATGGTATTGGCATATCCCATCAGATAAGCACGGGCGAGAAAGCTGCCGAAGCTGTGTCCCAACAGTACCGTAGGCAGGGATGGGTAGGTACGCTTCAGAATGCGGTTGAGGGCTGCCATATCCCGCACCAGACAGAGATCGCCGTCTTCGGGTGCAAAATAGCCCAGTTCGTCTGCAGAGTTTACCGATCTGCCGTGACCGATGTGATCGTTGCCGAAAACGATAAAGCCCCGCTGACAAAGATAGCGTGCCGTCTCGTCGTAGCGGTCGATATATTCGCACATACCGTGAGCGATTTGCACCAGCGCCACGGGATTGGTATCGGGAGTCCAAACGGTGTAATGCACGGTACTCGTTTGATTGGAGGAGGGGTACGTGCCGTATGTTTTGGTGATATTCATAGCATACCTTTAGTTTACCGCTTCAGCGACAGATCGTGATTGCGGCAATATTCCTGAATCTGCTGACGGGTTGCAATGGTGATACCGTTATCCTCCCGTGCCAGACGGGAACCGATTGCCGCAATGGTGCAGGAGCGGCGGATATCCTCTGTCAGCAGATATGCTGCAGTCAGAGCTGCCCCTTCGGTATCCACGGGGCAGGCAATCTTGCCGGGGGCGGTCAAGACGCCTTCAGGCGCGATAATATTATGAAACTTGCCATCGTAAACGAAGAAACCTTGTCCGGGCAAGCGAATAACGTAATACTTAGCCTCCACCCGCTTTGCAATGACTACTGCCGCACGCAGGCAATTTTCCACGGTGATCTTGCCACACTTTGCTACCACTTCGGCCCCGGGACGATCGATGATAAAGAGCTCCAAGGGAGGTAGCAACTCTAGCTGCATCCGGGAATTGACCGGGAGCGCATCCAAAAATACCGGAATACCCTTGGTAGCCGCATGGCGTGCCGCCTGACATACGATGTCAAAGGGGAGCTCAGTGGTAATATACAAACCGTCGGGGAATGCATCCAGTGCAGAGGTGATTTGCGGGAGCATCAATTCATCGGCTGCACCGGGATAGACCAGCCGTCTGACAGCATCGCAATAGGTCTCGTAAATCAGATATTCCCTACCCGTCCGTTTACTGGGAAGGAATTTTACCGAATACTGACCGACTCCGTTGTCGGCATAGAATTGAAATAGCCGCTTGCCATCGGCATCATCGCCTAAAGTGGCGCAAAGAAGAGGATCAACACCCAATCTGGCTACTGCAATAGCAGCATTTCCTGCTCTTCCGCCGGGTCGGGAGGGATGTTGATCTTCAGTTACGCGGCCGCCCACGTCGGGAAGGGCCGATACTTGCAAAATAGATTCAATGCAGGCATAACCTGCAACCGCCAGTTTAGGATCCACTACGGTCACTCCGTTTCATCGCATAATATATAATTATTGTAGCACATTTTCAACAAAGATGCAAGTGTTTTTTCGGCAGACTTTTCTCTGTTCCGAGAAAAATCTGCCGAAAGTGAGAGTTTATTTCTTTTTGCGAGGATTTGCCGGGAACCATCCCTTCTCTACCCGCTTTTCTTGATGGATGACCTCTCCGATCCCCCACAAGGCGGAAAATCCAAAGACAGCAAGTCCGGTGCTGACCACCTCCTGCGGACAAAAGAGCGAGCCTGCAATACAAGCCAGCCCAATCAGCGCAAAAATGGGGATACAAACACGCTTGCCCAAATAATATTCCCCTTTAATCACAATGGGATGCCAAACGCCAATCGATAGAAATGCCAGTGCGCCGATAAGTACGCCATTGATGTACATAGAATCCAAACTCCTTTGAAATTGACTAAAAAGCGCAACAAGGAACGGCGAGCCGCTCCTTGTTGTCAGTTTGATTAAACAGTATGAACCTTGAGTGCAGGATCAGAATTCTCGGTATCCAAACCCAATCTGTCTGCACGGCGCTTTTCGAAGAACTTGGTAGCTACCTGCTCGAAGAGCGCATAGCTGAGCACGTCCTCGTCCTGCTCAATATAATCGGCAGCCTTTGCGCGGATGGTATCCAGTTCGGGAGGAATCAGGTCAGCGGGACGGCAGGTGATAGGCTCATCTGCGCCGATGATCTTCTTCTGGAAGTCAGGATCTACGGGCATAGGAGTCTTGCCGTACTCGCCCTTGATGACGCCCTTGAATTCCTTGGTAACCATCTTGTAGCGCTCACCCATAACCACGTTGTACACGGCCTGAGTGCCTACGATCTGGGAAGAAGGGGTTACCAGAGGAGGATAGCCTGCGTCAGCACGAACTCTCGGTACTTCTTCCAGCACCTCGGTGAGCTTATCCGACTTGCCTGCCTGCTTGAGCTGAGAGATCAGGTTAGACAACATACCGCCGGGAACCTGATACAGGAGCGCGTTGGTGTTCACTGCCAGCACCTTGGGATCCAGCAGACCGCTTGCCAAATACTTCTCGCGAAGAGGAGTGAAGTAGCGGCTGATCTCATCCAGCTGTGCAAGGTCAAGGCCGGTATCGTAAGGAGTGCCCTGCAGAGCGGCTACCAAAGGCTCGGTAGCGGGCTGAGAGGTACCCAGCGCCAGAGGAGACATTGCGGTATCCACGATGTCACAGCCTGCCTCGATTGCCTTCAGGAGGGTCATAGAAGCCAAACCTGCGGTGGAGTGGGTATGCAGCTCTATGGGCAGATCGGGGAATTCCTTCTTCAGTGCCTTTACCAGCACTTCTGCATCGTAGGGCTTCAGAAGGCCCGACATATCCTTGATACAGATGGAGTTGGTACCCATATTGACCAGCTGACGGGTATAGTCTACGAAATACTCAGTGGTGTAGCAGGGACCGGTGGTGTAGGAGATGGCAACCTGCACGTGGCCGCCCTCTTTGTTGGTGGCACGGATGGTGGTCTCAAGGTTACGGGGATCGTTCAGAGCGTCAAAGATACGGATGATATTGATACCGTTGGCAACAGACTTCTGAACGAAGTATTCTACTACGTCGTCAGCATAGTGACGGTAGCCCAAGATGTTCTGTCCGCGGAAGAGCATCTGGAGGTTGGTGTTCTTTACCTTTGCACGGATCTTGCGGAGTCTCTCCCAAGGATCTTCGTTCAAAAAGCGAAGGCAGGAGTCAAAGGTTGCGCCACCCCATGCTTCGATGGAGTGATAACCGACGGCGTCCATCTTTTCCAAAATGGGCAGCATCTCATCGGTGGTCATACGAGTCGCGATCAGCGACTGGTGCGCGTCACGAAGGACAGTTTCTGTAATTTTTACTTTAGCCATAGCTGATTCTTCTTTCTCAAATATTGATGATTAAGCTGCTCCGAAGAGGGAAAGCAGTACGCCTGCGGCAACGGCAGAGCCGATAACGCCGGCTACGTTGGGGCCCATTGCGTGCATCAGGAGGAAGTTGGAAGGATCTTCTTCCTGTCCTACTTTCTGAGATACACGAGCCGCCATAGGAACGGCAGATACGCCTGCGGAACCGATCAGAGGGTTGATCTTTCCGCCGGTAAGTACGTTCATAATCTTGGCAGTAATCAGACCGCCGCAAGTAGATACAATAAACGCCGCCAGACCCAGCAAAATGATGAAGAAAGTCTTCCATTCAAAGAATGCAGTAGCAGATGCGGTCGCACCTACGGAAATACCGAGGAAGATGGTAACCACGTTGATCATACCGTTCTGAGCAGTCTTGGAAAGACGGTCAGTTACACCGCACACTTTCAACAGGTTACCGAACATCAGACAACCTACCAGCGGTGCGGCAGAGGGAACGATAAAGATAACAACTGCGGTAACCAAGATAGGGAACACAATCTTTTCGGTATTGGAAACCTTGCGCAGATTGGTCATCTTAATAGTGCGCTCTTTCTTGGTGGTAAGCATTCGCATAAAGGGAGGCTGGATGAGAGGGATCAGCGCCATATAACTGTATGCGGCAATGGCGATTGCGCCAAGTCGGTGGGGTGCCAAGGTTTTGGTAACCAAGATAGCCGTGGGACCGTCTGCACCGCCGATGATACCGATGGACGCTGCTTCCTGAGGAGTAAAGCCAAAGAGCAGTGCGCCTGCGAATGCCACAAATACACCCAACTGTGCACCAGCTCCAATAAGCAGGGACTTGGGATTAGCGATCAGAGGCTCGAAATCAGTCATTGCGCCGATGCCGATAAAGATTAACGAAGGATAAATACCGGTTTTAACACCAAGATACAGGAAGTCTACTAATCCGCCACGCTCAATGACATCCTGAAGAATGAGCGGACCGCCGTCCTCGTGAATGAAGAGGCTCATATCAAACATATTGGCTCCGGGGAGATTGGCAAGGAGCATACCGGTGGCAATAGGGATCAGCAAAAGGGGTTCGTACTTTCTCACAATGGCAAAATAGTAGAGTACGATAATCAGCGCATACATAGCGACATACTTCAGTATATCCCAGCCGCCCACCTGCGTCACAAACTGACTGATACCGGTAGATTCCCAAAAATTAAGAATTGTTTCTGTCAGATTCATAGATTACCCTCACAGTAAACCCGTTGAGGGGTCAGTTCAAGCTGACCAGCAGATCATCTGCATTGACCGATGCGCCCTTGCTGACGTTGACGGAGGCAACCACGCCGTCCTGAGG
>JAFTMF010000025.1 GCA_017452565.1 Clostridia bacterium | reverse complement strand
CTCCTTTGCAGTGAGAAAATTTCGGTTACGGACCTTTTTTGATAAAGTCCTCGGTGTTGTAGTAGTTGTTCAGCCAAGCGATGCGGTGCTGCATCCATTTGGCGTAGTAGTTGTAATGCTCGGTGTAGCTCTTCAGCTCCCGGATGGCGGGGGGCTGCTGATTGATCCATTCTCCGAAGGTGGGCCATTTTTCGAAATTGCGGTCGAAGGAGTTAAAATTCGCCTTGGCCTTGCTGATGATGGTAGAGGGGATCTTCATCGTCTCGCTCTTCACTTCGTTCCAGCGCTCTTGCACCAGCACGCGGAACCACTCCTGCTTCATCAGCTCTATGAACCAAGGATTGTCGGTGCCGCCCTCGCTGACGCCCGCCCATAAGCCTTCGTACAGATCGGCGCCGTTGTCGGTGTTGCCGCCGGTAAGGTCAAAGTCCCAGATGGGGCCGAAGTGGAGCTTTTCTCCCTCCACCGATGCGTCGAAGTAGAGGTAGAAGGAGTCCCAGCCGTCGTCCTTGTTCTTGAAGAGCTCCTCTACGAGGTAGGCATCCACCACCGACGGGACGTCGATGAGCAGGCGAACTACCTTTTCATCTCCCCAAACCACCGCATTCCAGCAGCGCTGGATCTCGGTGTGGATGTAGTTGATCTGCTCTTTCTTCAGCTGGGGGGAGGTGGAGAGATCGTTCTTGATCTCGTATCGCTTATCGCCCACCGTGAAGCGGGGATCTTTGGCGTATGCGGACATTTCAAGGAAATAGCCGGTGTACAGGCTCTCGGGTTGCTCGGCAATATTCACCCGATGGCGGTTTACCTCAATCTGCTCGCAGAGGAAGTAGACTCCCCGATACTCGCCGTTGAGATAGAGATCCACGGCGGTGGAGGCAGGCATAAAGGCCATTCCGCCCAGCGTGCGGGCGTATTCCATCGTAATGTGATTGCGCAGCAGCGCCTGATCGGCGTGGACGGCCAGCAGTACCCAGGATTTCGTCTTGCCCTCGCCCAGATTCAGCAGATTCTGCTTCTCGGACAGCCGCAGGCGGTAGGATTTCTTTTCCATAATATCCCAAGACGAGTTGCCTCGCCCGCGGATTTCCATATCCAGATTGGAGATGGCAAATTCCTCTGCACAGTTGGAGAGGGTAATGGTGCCGTCAATGTAATGGGTTTTGGAGGTAACGTCCCGCTTCGTGGAGGTGGTGAGATGCACCATCGGCAGTTCCATAGGATCGTACTCGAAGATGGCGGTATAGACCGTGTCGGTTTTAGGGCAATCGTAGCCGCGGATGAGATCGTCGTAGCCGTCGCTCCAGCCGGCAAAGCGGTAGCCGGGATTGGCGGTGACGGTTACCCGGGAGGTAGTGGTCTGCCCGTAGTAGACGGTCTGATCGGCAAGTCCCTGCAGACTGCCTGCCAAGGGGAAGTTGACCCGATAGCGCACCGAAATCTCGGTGCCTCGCTCGGGCTCGGGGATGGGATCGGGCTCGGCGGGGGCGGTAGTGGTGACGGGATTGGTAGAAGTGGCATTTTGGGGGAGATCGTCGGAGGAGGACGGTTTTTGGCGAGTACAGCCGACAAGGCAAAGAGCCCCCATCAACAGCAGGGCGATGAGTTTTCGCATACGGCAGACCTCCTTTCGATGCTCGGTAAAAGTATCTGTTATTAGTGTAGCATATTTAGATGGGAAAATCAATCGGGTTTAGTAAATTTGCAAAAAAAGTCCACGGAAGGAGCGCCTCCACCGAACTTGTAGGGACAGGCCTCCGGACTGTCCGCATCGAACGCCCACCGCAAAGCAAACCCTCAATGTGATGCGGATACGATTATACCCGTAGGGACAGGCCTCCGGACTGTCCGTTCGTGCGATTTCCACCGCACTCTACCTCGGTGCACCGATATTCACATCTTGCGCACCGCTCGTCCACTATTTTCTTTGGCCGAAGTAGGCGCAAAGAAAAAAGTTCGCAAAAGAGAAACGCCGGTAGGAGAGTTTCGCCCTCTGCGCTGGAGGAGGGCATTCTGCCCACCTCCTTGCAATTCGGCGAAGCCGAATTGTGGGAGTTGCCTTTTTAAGGCAACTCCAGCCCTTCTTAGAAAAAGGGTGACGAAAACTATCGAAAAAGCGTGCCCCCACCTCTGCGCAGGGAGCGACGAGTCTGTCTAAACCCGTAGGGGAGGGCTTATCGTTCGGAGCGGCAGAGGCAACGCCTCTGCCGACCTCTTCCGTCTTGGAGTTTGTCTTCTACGAACTCCAATCCACCTTCCCCAGAGGGGAAGGCTTGGCTTCCCCCTAAAACAAAAATCCCGACTTTCGTCGGGATTTCGGTTCATTTCATCATTTTGCGATCATCACGGGGACGCCGTCTACGCTTGCCCATTTGCAAAGGTCGCTGGCATCCACGCCGGCGAAGGCGGCAACTGCCTGCAGATTGGCGTTCAGCATATCTGCCATCGATGCCATCTCTACCACGCTCTCGTTCTTGGGGGTGGCAGGATCAATCTCGGCGGTGTTGTGGGGGAGATCGGGACGGTAGCAGTTTCCGAAAAACTCGCCTCCCCGTCCTTCGTTGTAGCAATTGATGGGGGATACCGTGAGGCTGCCGCTGATATTGCCTACGAACACGCATCCGGCAATCATCCCTCCGCCCGTTTGGTTGGAGTTTGCGATGCCTCCCGTCCGCTCGGCAGAGAGGGTCATAGACGAGCCGCAATTCACGATTTTACCGCCACTACGCACACTTCTGCAAATGCCGGCGGCGTGATGGCTGTTAGCTCCCTCGCCTTCGGTGAAGAGATTCATCACCGTGCCGGTGACGTAGGGGAAGATGCAGGCATCGTAGCCCGACAGCCTTGCGCAGATGGTGTGACCGGCGCCGTCGTAGCAACCGGCAAAGGTGTGGCGCTCGCCAACGCCTGCGTAGCCGTCGATGGCGGTCAGATCAATGTCGGCGGTCTGACGGAAAAACTGCCCGTCGAACTGCTTGCCCTCGTCCATTGCAAGGGTGAAGAGCAGAAATTCCTCTGCAGATCGGATCAGATAGGGAGACTCGGCAGTGCCGTCGCCCTCCAGAGGGAGATTGCCGTCATAGGCGTAGGCGGGATCGTTGAAAAAGCCGTCCAGCCAAAGGATGCGCCGTGCCATCCAATCGGCGTAATATTCATAATGCTCGGTGTAGCTGGAAAGTGCGGTGACCTGAGGCGGCTCTAAATTGATGCGCCTGCCGAAGATGTCCCACTTATCAAAGTTGCGGCTGTAGGCGGCAAATCCGCGCTTTGCCTCGGCCAAAATGGCGGCGGGGATCTGATCGGTCTCGCCCTTGAGGGAGTTCCAGCGCTCCGCAACCAGCTCTCGGAACCAGCTTTGATTCAGCAGAGCAAGGAACCATCCGTTGTCCTGCATCTGACCGCCAACTCCTGCCCACAGTCCCTCGGGATGCTCACAGCCGTCGTCGGCATTGCCGCCGGTAAGGTCAAAGTCCCAGATCGGGCCGAAGTGGAGGACTTCGCCCTCCTTGGTGGCGTCATAGTACAGATAGAAGGAGTCCCAGCCGTCGTCCTTGTTTTTGAAGAGCTCCTCTACGATGTAGGCGTCTACCACCGAGGGGATATCTAAGAGAGCCTCAATCTCTGCCCGATCGCCTCGCTCCACCGCTTCCCAGCAGCGCTGGACGATGCCGGCGATGTAGGCCTGCTGCTGCTCGTACAGCTCGGGCTCGGGGGAGAGATCGCTCTTGGTTTCGTAGCGTCTGCCGCCTGCGTGGAAGACGTTTTCCTCGGCGTAGTTGGACATCTCGATGAGATAGCCGGTCTGCAGGCTGTAGGGATTCTCGGGGATGTTCACCCGATATTCGTGGACTTGATTTTGCTGGCAAAGGGAGTAAACCCCCCGATATTCGCCGTTTAAGTAGAGATCCACGCTGATAGCGGTGGAGATGAAGGAGAGATTCTCCAGTTTGCGGGCATAGCCCAGCGTAATGTAGTTGCGGATCAGCGACTGATCGCAGTGGTTGGCGATCAGCGTCCAGGAGCGTGCCTTGCCCGATCCCTGTCCCAGCAGATTTTCGCTGTGGGAAAGCTTCACCCGATAGGATTTTTTGGCGGTTTTCCAAGAGAAATTGCCTCGGCCTCGGATTTCCATCTCCATTTCCTCCAGCTCGAAGGCCTCGTCGCAGTTGGTGATGGCGATGGTGCCGGCGATATCGTCCACCTTGGAGGTGACGTCCTTGCCGGTCTCGGTAGTGATGGAGACAACCGGCAGCTCCAGCGTATCGTATTCGAAGATGGCGGTGTAGACGGTGTCCTCGTCGGGGCAATCGCCTTCACGGGTGAGGGATTCTACGCCGTCGCTCCAACCTACGAAGCGGTAGCCCAGCTCGGCTTCCACCCGGATTTCGGTGGAGGCACTCTCGCCGTAGAGGACGGTCTGCTCGCTCTCGCCGTACAGTTCCCCTGCACGGGGGATGTTCAGCTTGTAGCGGACGGTGATGGGAGTCCCCGGCTCGGTGGGGGGCTCTTCGGGCTCGGTGGTGAGGGTGGTTGTATTGGCAGGGGGAGTGGTAGTTTGCGCCGATTGGGTGGCAGCGGTACAGCCCCACGAAAGGCAGAGCAGACAAAGCAGCAAGATCGACAGCAACAGTTTTCGCACCATAAGTTCCTCCGTTGAAATTTCGATAAAATAGTCTCATTCTTAATAGTGTACCATAGATTTCCGAAAAAAGCAATGCGAAAATCCGCTTTTGCGAAAAATAATTGGAAGAAAGGTGAAAAAGTCATCCCTCTGCAGGCGGAACGCCCTTTGGACGGTCGTTTCGGGCGGTTCGCTTTGGATGCGTCCGTCGGCGCTCCCTCGAAGAGAGCCTTGGGGTGGTACGGCTCACTTCTGTTTCGATTGGAATTCGAAAACTCCTCCCGAATGGGAGGAGTTTGGAGGGGTTAGTTCTGTTTGAGCGTATCTATATAATCTACAAGATCGTCAACAGCATAAATCTTTTCATAATTTTTACTTAGTTTTTGACCGACGGAATCACGTTGATAAAGCGCAGTAGAGACACTGGTTGCAACGGAAGTGTCCTCATAATAATTTCGGAAGGATAATCTACTGGTTTCGATAAAATAGAATCGGTCGACAAAATATTGCTCTCCTTCGGAATTGGTTGATACTTCCAAAACGCTGGGATGCCCGCCGCTGCTGAGATAGGTGTTATTGTTGGGATAGTGGCAACCGTCCTCAGGAATGTCGGTATCTTTTTTCAAAAACAGAATGTATTCATTTCCATAAGTGAAAACAGGATACCCTAAAATGGTAAATCCGGAACTTGCGAATTGTTCCAGAATAAAATGATCGGGGAGCGTTCCGGAGTATAATTCTACCACCTCTGCTTCGAAATAAGTATAGTATTCGCTTTCTTCCAGCCAATTTCCCACGCGTACATGAGCAATTGCATCGGAGTACGCATATAATTGGTCAACTGTAGAAAAATCAGATGAAATCATTCCTTGGTGAATTCCTTTTTGTCCCACTCGCACGGGCGGCAGGACGATTTTGTCCCCCTCGGGGGCAGGAGTGGTTACTGCAGGCGTAGTGGTCGCTTCCTCACGGGAGAAGGCAAGGGGCAGAGCAAAGACGGTGGCAACAGTCAGCATCAGGCAGGCAGCCACAACCGCTAATCTCCGAAATACGGGTAGCTTGGGGGCGTAGGCGTGTTTGGCTTTCGCATAATCGGCGAGCTTCTCGGCATCGTCGATCTCGTAGGCGCTATGCAGCAGATCTGAGTCGATCTCAGTGAGGTGATCGGCGAGTTTTTCTTGGCGTGTCAGTTTCATAGGGTAATACCCTCCTTTTCAAGCATTCGTTTCAGTTTGAGTCTTGCGCGGTACAGCCTTGCAGAGATGCGGTTTTCCTTCATTTCAAACCGCTTGGCAAGGTCGGTCACTGATTCAAGATATACGTATCGGCGGATAAATAAGATTTGGGTTTCGGGGTCGAGTGCTTTGAGAAATTCGGTCAGCACCTCCCGAATCCGCTGGGATTGCTCACGGCTGTCGTCGGCAGGCTCGCCATCGGGCAGGCACTCTTCCAGCTCGGACAGGGCAATGGTATAGCCGCCGTTTCGCTTTTGCCGTGTGCTATAGCGGAGTCGGTCGATGCCGATGCGGCGGGCGAGCTTGCAGATATATGCAGGCAGGCTGTCGGGACGGTTGGGAGGAATGCTGTTCCACACCGCCAGCAGAAGGTCGTTGGCACACTCCTCCGTGTCCGAGTCGTCTCCGAGAATTTCACGAAGAACAGATTTGTACAGTCGGGAATACTGGTCGGAAATCTCGTCCAAAGCGGCTTCCGAGCGTTCCCACAACAGCTCGATGATGTTCAGATCATTCATAAGGCTCCTTTCCGTGTTTTTGACACCGCGCGTTATGTCTTCACCCATATAGTCGATAGTTTTTGCTGAATATGACGCTTGCAAGTGCTATTATAGCAAATAATTCTGCGTGTGTCTATATGAAAGGGCTGCACAGAGGGTAGGTGAGGTGCGAATTGCTCGACCACTTTTGTCTTTGGCCGACGTAGGCGCAAAGAAAAAAGTTCGCAAAAAAAAAACGCCGATAAGGGTGTTTCGCCCTTTGCGCCGGAGGAGGGCATTCTGCCCACCTCCTTGCAATTCGGCGAAGCCGAATTGTGGGAGTTGCCTTTTTAAGGCAACTCCACAGTCTGTCGAAAAAGTATTCATTAGAAAGACGCATTAGCAATATGCACAAACCAAAGCCTTCCCCTACGGGGAAGGTGGCACGCCGTAGGCGTGACGGAAGAGGTCTACCGCACAAAATACTACGAAT
>JAFTMF010000024.1 GCA_017452565.1 Clostridia bacterium | reverse complement strand
GCCCATAACGGGGATGGTCATGATCACCACGAACACGTCCACACTCATAAACAGCGCACCCGTCCGCATATGACGGAACTTTCTGCGGAGGATCTTGACCAAAATATCCACACCGCCGGTAGTGCCGCCGGAGCGGAAGACGATGCCGATGCCCAGCGCCAGCATTCCGCCGCCTGCAATGGCAGCAAGGATCATATTATCAGTGAAAGTCAGCCAAGGACTTGCGATTTTGCTGATGATATCCACCAAAATCGAGGAAACCACCGTAGTATACACGGTAGACGCCAAGAACGCCTTGCCGAACACTACAAGTCCCACGATCAGAAGCGGAATGTTGAGGATCAGAATCCACGCGCCGGTGTCCAAAACGGGCACTACGCGGCTGATGAGGATGGCAATACCGCCAATTCCACCGGGCGCAAGCCCGTGAACGTCAATAAACAGCGCAATCGCCAACGAATAGATCAGCGATCCAACCGTCAGGCCAAAAAACTTTTTGAGCATTTTTTTATCTTGGAACCTTTTCGATGAAAAGAAGTAATTCGGCTCTGCCGAATTACGCGGAGTTTGCCTTCGGCAAACATCCTGGTTCCCAAACCCCTTCCAAAACTTCTATAAAGCCGGGCAAATACTTGCCCGGCGGGTAATAATAGTATATACCAATCTTCCCCAAACCTTCCCCTGCCCCGCAAGAATTTGCGGGGCTTTATAAAAAGTTCTTGGGGAAGGGTTAGTTCGGCGAAGCCGAACGAAGGGGAACCCCTTCTTTCAAGAAGGGGTTCCCCTTAGCCTCAGACTTCCTTCGGAGTAATTCTGGGCACCCAAGGACAGGGGAGGTCGGGAGTACGGTAGGTGGGAGCCGCCCACTTCACGGCGTTGCGGATCACGGTCTGCACGTCGGGGATGTAGTAGGTGGGGTAAGTCTCGTGGCCGGGCTGGAAGTAGAAGATCTTGCCGTGGCCACGCTGATAGATACAACCGGAGCGGAATACTTCGCCGCTATCGTACCAACCGATCATCAGAAGCTTATCGGGTTCGGGAATACCGAAGGGCTCGGTGTACATTTCCTCGTGGGGAACCTCGATATAGCGGTCCAGACCCGCTACGATGGGGTGAGAAGGATCGCAGATCCACAGACGGCAGAAGTCGCCGTCCTCACGCCAGTTGACGTTGCAGGTGGTACCCATCAGATAGCGGAAGGGCTTGGAGTGGTGACCGGAGTGGAGCACAACGAAGCCCATACCCTTGAGCACGCTCTCCTGCACGCGGCGAGCCACCTCGTCGGGTACTCTGTCGTGGGCAACGTGTCCCCACCAGATGAGAACGTCGGTATCGTCCAGCACGTCCTGGGTCAGACCGCATTCGGGATCGTCCAGGGTTACGGTGCGCACGGAAATCTCATCGGAACGCAGAAAATCGGCAATCGCGGCGTGCATACCGTTGGGATAAATCTTTTTCACGTTCTCGTCGTACTTTTCGTGAACAAATTCGTTGAAGATGGTAACTTTGATCATAGAATCCTCCTTGAGCCCCGACCTTTTATCGGCGGCAAGTGATAGTTCGTTAGTTTTATTGTATCATATTTCCCGTATTCTGTCAAGTATGCAAAAAAATATCTTGCAATCTACGGGATTCTGTGCTATAATAGAAAAGTATTTTCGGAAAATCCCTCAAAGGAGCAAAAAATAAATGATCAAGCTTACTAAAACCGGCGTTTTCTATGAAAACGGCACCGTCTCGGACAGATCTCATCTTTCCGACTCCGACGCCAAGAAAAACACGATGGCGTACTCCATCCTCACCTCCCACAACACCTCGGGAAGCGACGATAAACTGAAGATCAAATTCGATGCTATGGCATCCCACGACATTACCTACGTAGGCATTATCCAGACCGCACGCGCGTCCGGTCTGAAGGAGTTCCCTCTGCCCTACGTCCTCACCAACTGTCATAACTCTCTGTGCGCCGTTGGCGGCACCATCAACGAGGATGACCATATGTTTGGTCTGTCTGCCGCAGAGAAGTACGGCGGTATCTTCGTGCCCCCTCATCAGGCAGTTATCCACTCCTATATGCGTGAATCCTTCGCAGGCTGCGGAAAGATGCTGCTGGGCTCCGACTCCCACACCCGCTACGGTGCCATCGGTACCATGGCTATCGGTGAAGGCGGCCCCGAGCTGGTAAAGCAGCTGCTGGGCAGAACTTATGACATCGCTTACCCTGAAGTCATTGCCGTCAAGCTCAGCGGCAAGCCCAAAATCGGCGTTGGCCCCCAGGACGTTGCCATTGCGCTGATCGGTGCGGTTTTCGCCTCCGGCTTCGTGAAGAACAAGGTACTGGAGTTCATCGGCGAAGGCGTACACAACCTGCCTATGGAATACCGCAACGGCATCGACGTAATGACCACCGAGACAACCTGTCTCTCCTCCATTTGGGAAACCGATGAGCAGACCGAGGCATATCTTGCCCTCCACGGCCGTGCAGGGGACTATAAGAAGCTCTCTCCTGCCTCCCCCGCTTACTATGACGGTATGGTAGAGATCGACCTTGACAAGGTTGAGCCTATGATCGCTCTCCCCTTCCACCCCTCCAACGCCTACACCATCAAGGAGTTCCTCGCAAATGCGCCCGAACTGCTGGCTAAGTGCGAGGCAGATGCAGTGAATCAGCTGGGCATCCCCGAGGGACGGCTGAATCTGCAGTCCAAGTTCGTGGACGGCGAGTTCTACGTGGATCAGGGCGTGATCGCAGGCTGTGCAGGCGGTACTTTTGACAACCTCATCGCTGCCGCTGACATCCTCCGCGGTGCATCCACCGGTGCAGGCAGATTCTCTCTGTCGGTTTACCCCGCTTCTCAGCCCGTAATGCTGGAGCTGATCCGTGCAGGTGCGGCAGCCGATCTGATCTCGGCAGGTGCGACCCTTCGCTCGGCATTCTGCGGACCTTGCTTCGGCGCAGGCGACGTTCCTGCCAACGGCGGTCTGTCCATCCGTCACTCCACCCGAAACGTCCCCAACCGCGAAGGCTCCAAGCCCGGCGACAATCAGATCGCGGCGGTT
>JAFTMF010000023.1 GCA_017452565.1 Clostridia bacterium | reverse complement strand
TTGCGCTTATGTCCCGGCATATGCATGGGATATGCGCCGCTCTCGCTGTAATCGGTGAGCAATCTAAGCAGTTCCATAGCTTATTTCTTGAACTGGATAAACCAAAGGATCGCAAGAATCTGCAAAACGCCTGCAACTGCGTAAATCAGCCAGATGTTGGGAACTGCAATGGAAAGTGCCACGGAAAGAGACACCGACCAAACGATGCCCGACACACAAATAAAGCGGGCAATCTGATTCCACCAAATGCAGGCAAATACCGTTGCCACGATAAAACTGGAAGGAATGGCGTAAAGGAAGATCAGCCAGCCGTGGGTAAAGCCCGGGCACAGCACTTCCATAAAGAAGAAGGTCACCATTGCCACCAGCCACACCAGACCGATGGACAGAACGGGCACTAAAATACGGGTGCGCAGCGATCGCTTCTTCTTGGGTGCCTCTGCAGGTACTTCAGCAAATTCCTCGATCAATTCAGCCGCTTCGGCTGTTTGCGTCGCTTGGGCTGCGGCTGCCTCCTCGGCCTGCTGTCGGGCTTCGGGAGTGAGCAGCAGATCGTTGACGGTGATACCGTAATACTCCGCCAGACGGCAGAGCACCGTGATATCGGGAACACCCTCTCCCCGTTCCCATTTGGACACGCTTTTATCGGAATAGTTCAGCGTTTCTGCCAGCGCCGCTTGGGTCAGCCCCTTCTCGCGGCGGTAATATACTAAATTCTCTGCGATCACTTTTCGCAGGGTCAGTTCATCCATAATCGTCTCTCCTGTATGTAGAGTCGTTGGAGGCAGGTTGCCTCATTGTTATTATAGCAGATTCGGGTGAATCTTGCAAGAGGGTTTTCACCGATTTTTTGTTGATGTGTCCCGAAAAGGCAATATTTATCAGGAAAAGTGACAAGTCATAGATGAACAAAAGACAAGCCTCCCTTGTTCATACACAAGGGAGGCTGCAATCGGCAATCAATACTTTTCTGCAAATGAGAATTTGATAATCTTTATATCATATTTTCCGTTTTTAATCTCAATAAATAAAACTGCTTCAACCATTCCGGCTGTTCGTCAAGAGTATCCTGCAATTTTTGTAGTGTTCGTTTTCCAATGCGTCTATCTAATACCGCAAACATTCTAACAATTGGATGACTTGAAAAAATGCTCTCCTGTATGTCTTGATTGCGATAAATTTCTAAAGCTTCGCAAAATTCCTCATCTGTATATTCCGTACGTTGATTTATGGGATACTTCTCCAGCAATGTCCAAAACTCAGCCCAGTATTCACCAATACCGCTTGGGTTAGCATTTTTCGTATATCCATTATCAATAAAATAGGTATTCACAGTTTCCCAAGAGAAACGTTTTACTTGCTCACCGTCTATGCAAACCTCAAAAATATGACAACCGTCCATTCCTACGTATGCGGTACAGCCATATCTTACTCTTCCTTGTAGTGAATTGGCAAGCATATCCTGTTCCAGATACTTTCTCATTCCGCTCCACGAACCCAGTATTTTTCCCAAAAAAACACCTCCTCTTATTTGTACGCAGGCAATAGAATCAACTGTGACATGAATAGCCATGCGATTACCTTGCACAGCTGAAAATACGCCCTGCCGCGCTGCTCTTGCCAATTATCGTATACGTAGAAAGCACTCAGCGCCGCTAAGCCGAAGGAAGCAATCAGCGTTCCGATCTGCAGGAAATCCGACTGCGCATAGAAGTTTCCAAAAAGCCAAAATACGGAGATTGCAACCGACAAAACAGGTTCGATAATACACAGCACTTTCTCTAAGGCGGTTTTATCGTTCCACCACAAACAGAGTCTGCTACTTTTGAGTTTACTGTATTTCATAGTTTCCTCCTGCCCGATGGGCGTATATTTACGATCTGCAACGATCCTTCTACTACTAATTCCTCAAAAACGGGACAATTGTTACAAGATTATCAAAAAAATTTCAATTATTTCAAAGTGCCGTACCAATCGATCTCCACAGCGATCGCTCCGCACAGCATAATTCTTTGTATTCATTCTATCACATCCCCATTTTCTTGTCAATCCCACCGATTTTTTCATACTGTTTTCGGAAAATTCATAGAATATTAAAAAACCACACCCTTTTCCCTCTTGACAATCCCATCTCTCTCTGCTATACTTTAGGTGTACCACTCGTGATAGTACACCTATCACTCACAGAACATTCCATAGAAAGGAGAGGCTATGGTCACCATCGACAAATTTTCAAGAACACCGGTGTATGAGCAGATCGCCGATGGCTTTTGCAGAGAAGTCCTGTGCGGACTGATGGCAGAAGGCTCCCAGATGCCTTCGGTCCGAGAGCTGTCGGTTCTGCTCTCCACCAATCCCAACACTGTGCAAAAGGCTTATCTGGAGCTGGATCGCCGGGGAGTTATCAGCACCGCTCCCGGCGTGGGTACCTTCATCCGTCAAGGGGCGCTGGAAACGCTCCGAGAGAGTATGAAGGCACGGCTTGCCGATCTTGCCGCACTGACCAAGGTGCTGTGCGTTGCCGGCATTGCCGAAGAAGAGGTGCACGGCCTCGTTCACAAGATTTACACAGAAACCAATTCCAATGAAAAGGAGAACCAATTATGATTCACGCTGAAAACGTTACTATGCGCTTCGGTGATTTCACCGCGCTGAACAAACTCACCTGTACCATCCCCGACAGCTGTATCTACGGTCTGATCGGCAGTAACGGCGCAGGCAAATCCACCTTCCTGCGGC
The DNA here is from genome assembly GCA_017452565.1 of Clostridia bacterium. Taxonomy (GTDB): domain Bacteria; phylum Bacillota; class Clostridia; order Oscillospirales; family CAG-272; genus CAKSQF01. Next base: position 8,722 of record JAFTMF010000023.1, on the reverse strand, counting down.
TGATCTCGGGTGTCTACCGCCCCGAATCGGGCGAGATTACCGTGGACGGTATGCCCGTTTGGGAAAATCCTGCCGCCAAAGCAGGCATCGTCTACGTCCCCGACGATCTGTACTTCCTGCCCCAGTCCAATATGAACCGCATGGCGGCGTATTACAACGCCATATACCCCAATTTCTCTTACGAGCGTTTCAGAAATCTCACCGGCACCTTCAAGCTGAACCCAAACGCCAATCTGAACACCTTCTCCAAAGGTATGCGCCGTCAGGCGGCCACCATCCTGGCCCTCTCCACCCTGCCCAAATACCTCTTCTTCGACGAGACTTTTGACGGCCTTGACCCGGTTATGAGAAATCTTGTAAAGCAGGTCATCTACAACGACGTGATGGAGCGCAAGACCACTACCATCATCACCTCCCACTCTCTCCGCGAGCTGGAGGACGGCTGCGATCAGCTGGCACTGCTCCACAAGGGCGGCATCGTCTTTGAAAGCGACGTACAGAATCTGAAGACCTCGCTGATTAAGGTGCAGATCGGCTTCCGTGAGCCCTTCACCAAGGAAAAATTCGAAGGCATCGATATGGTGAGCTACACTCAGGTTGGCTCGGTTGCCTCCTGCATCGTCCGTGGGGAAAAGGAGGAGCTGGCGCCCCGCCTTTCCGCTATGTCCCCCGCTCTGCTGGACTTTTTGCCCCTCTCTTTGGAGGAGGTCTTCATCTACGAGATGGAAGCCCTTGGTTATGCCTTCAAAGACGTTTTGATGTGATTTGACAGAAAGGAGAATCCATATGTCTAAGTTCTTTAGTATGAAACTATATCGGGAAGGGATCAAAAAATCCAAGCTGGTGGGCCTCACCGGTGCGATTATCATCACCGCTCTGTGTGCGCTGGTCCCCTTGGTTGGCATCCTCACTCCCCGTTATTACGAGCCGAACTACGTCCCTCCCACCGAGATCATCGGGCCGGGTATGTTTGCGATTCCGCTTCTGATCCTGCTGCTCTTCGCTCCCCTATTGGTAAGCACAATGTTCAGCTACCTGAATAAGCGCAACGAGTCCGACTTCTATCACTCCATTCCCTTCACCCGTCCTTGCGTTTACTTCTCCTTCTTGGCGGCAGCCTTCACTTGGGTACTCATTGCCCTCACCGCTTCTTTGGTTGCTACCTCCCTTCTGTGGCTGGGCGTTCCCTACACCGCCTACTCTATCCTCACTCCCTTGGCACTCTTTGCCACTTACTTCCTTGCAACTCTGCTCCTGACCGCATTTATGGCAGTTGCTATGACCCTCACCGGCACCAGCGTCTCCAACGGGCTGATCTTCGCCCTGCTCTTCGGCTTCGTCCGACTCAGCGGTGCATTCTTCATTATGGCACTGGAAAACGAGTACCCCATTTTGGTCACCGCTCTCACCCCTGTCCGCCTGCTGTCCCCCGACTACAGTATGCCTCTGGCGCTGCTGAACTCTATGAACGATGGTGGAAAGATCTTCTCCAACTTCGGCGTATGGATCTACACGGCAATCCTTGCAATTGCGCTGATCGCTGCCGGTTGCTACTTCTATCTCCGCCGCCGCTCCGAAATGGCGGGACAGTCCGCTCCCAACCGCATTCTCCAGCACGTTTACCGTTGCGCAATTACCCTTCCCATGGCATTCCTCACCGCCTACATCCTGATTCTGGACGGATTTGAGTTTGCGGTTCTGCTGATTATGGTTGTGCTGACTCTGATCGTTTACTACCTCTTCGAAATCATCACCACCAAGAAGCTGAAAAACTGCATCTCCGCTACCCCTTATCTGCTGGTGGTACTGGCAGGCGGCATTCTCTTCGGCGTATCCATCCCCGTATCGGGCAGTGTGGCACTGAATTACACCCCCGAGGCTGACGAGATCAAGTCCATCAGTATGTACAACGATCAAGATGATCACAGATACGGGGATGCCGCATACGAGGATCTGCTCATCAGCAAGGTGGAAATCTCTTCCCCCGAGGCAAAAAAGATGATTGCCGACGAGCTGAAAGAGATGAAGGAAACGGTCAGCAAAAGTAATGCATCCCAGTATCTCCACCCCGACCGCTACAACTACACCTACGACGAAATGATCGGCGGCTCCTATGATTATGATAAAGTGGAGATCGACTACAAGCAGGTTACGCTGAAGATCACCGACAAGTCGGGCATCGTCCGCGGCCGTACCCTCTGCTTCACCGAGGATGAATACCGGCAGTTGCAGGAAATCTTCTCCGAGACTAAGGAATACGAAGAAGCACTGCTTGCAATGCCCTCCAAGGATGAGATTCTGAACATCTATTTCTCCTATTCCTACAATTCCAGCGAAGCGACTTGCAGAGAGCTGTGGGATTGCTTCATAGCCGAGTACAACAAGCTCCCCCGAGAGGAAAAGATCGCCTACAAGTCCGAGAATGGCTATTACAGCGATCTGATGTTCGAAATCCGAGGCAGCGTGGGTATGGACAGCTTCTATCGGAATTACTCCATCGATCCTAAGCGATTCCCTGAAACCGCCAAGCGGATGGTGGAAGAGATGAACACTTGCGAAGAATCGGTCTACAACACGATGCTCATTTCCATGGAACGGGACGATAGCCAGTACGTCTATCTGTACTTCAACTCCGGATTCGACAGCCTATATTACGATGAGCAGTGTATTGCCAAGACCGGCCTCAAGGCATTGAAGTTCTTGGACGGTTGCAAGGCTCCCGCAGACGATTCTGCTATATTTGTAAGACTGGATATAAGCTTGGGCGACGGTTATTACACCAATCGTTTCTACCTGGTTTCCGAAGCGGATTATCTCACCTTCTGCCAAATGGTAGGAGCTGTGAATGATCTGGAAAAGCCCATTGAATAAACAAAACGATCCCCACTGCGGCAAGCCGTGGTGGGGATCTCATTACCAAAAGAAGGCGGCAAGTATTTGCCGCCTTTTTGAAGTTCTTGAAGGGTTTTAGGGGAACTTCTTTCAAGAAGTTCCCCTAACGTTCCCCTTAGGTCATTGCGGCGCCGTCTACGGAGAGGAGGGCACCGGTGATATAGGATGCCATATCGCTGGCAAGGAATACGAAGGCGTTGGCAACTTCCTCGGGAGTGCCTACTCTGCCCAGAGGGATGGTCTTGCTGATTGCGGCAACCATCTGCTCGGGGAGGGCTGCAACCATATCGGTAGCGGTGACACCGGGAAGAACGGCGTTCACACGAATGTTGTCTCTACCCAGCTCACGAGCGAGAGAGTGGGTCAGACCGTTTACGGCGAACTTGGATGCGGGATATGCGGAGCCTGCAGGCTGGCCGTAGAGGCTGACCATAGAGCTGGTGTTCAGAATGACGCCGCCGCCCTGCTCCTTCATAATCTTAGCGGCTGCCTGAGAGCAGTAGAAGACTGCGTTCAGGTTCAGGTCGATGGTCTTCTTGAAATCGTCGGGATTGTAAGCGTAAATGGAATCGCGAGCGGATACGCCGGCATTGTTTACTAGGATATCCACCTTGCCGAAGGCTTCCTTCACCTTGGCAACTGCTTCTGCTACTGCATCGGCATCGGTGAGGCTGGGCCAGAAGCCGTTTACCACCCAATCGGGGTTCTCGGCCTTCAGAGAAGCCAGCGCCTTAGTCACGCTCTCTTCACGGGAGCCCCATACCGAAACGGTAGCGCCCTCTTCCAAAAATCTCTTCACAATTGCATAGCCAATGCCACGGGTACCGCCGGTGACGATGGCAACTTTTCCTTTAAGCATCATAATCGTTCTCCTTCACTTGCGCAGTAAGGTGCGCTTTTTTATTATCCCCAGTGTAACACATTTCCGTCAGACTGTCAAGAGGGGAAAAGAGATTGTCCTAAAATGAAAAACGCCCCGAGGGGGCGTTCCCATAACGCGCGAAGCGCATACCACTGCCGAAGGCAATATCACGCACTTGTGCATATCACTCGCCGAAGGCGAATACAACGGCGCACCTGCTAAGCAGGTGCGCCATTTTTCATTCAGCAAGACCGATTCCGTATTTGGTTTGCAAACGGGACAGGATCCGCCCGATGGGCTTTGCCAGCACCCACAGAAAGATCACGTTGGATAGAGTGATCACCGCCAGCACCGGCAGACCTGCCACAAAATGGGCGAAGAAACGGGTGGGATCGGCAGATCCGCTCTCCCAAAGCGTAGACCAGAAGTCCATCAGCAGGGAGAAGATTGCCCCCGCCACGCCGCCGTACAACAGCAGGGCGATCCGGGATTTCTTCAGCGGCTTTGCCAGCACGCCGGCTATAAATCCGATCAGTCCCCAAGTGAACATCTGAAAAGGCGTCCACGGACCTTGTCCGAAGTAGAGATTAGAGAGCAGTGCGCTCAGCGCACCGGTGAGAAATCCCGCTTCCCTGCCGAAGTAGAGGGCGGTGAGAATCACCATCGCCGTCACCGGCTTGAAGGAGGGCGTCACGGCAAAAAGGATGCGCCCCAGCACCGACAGTGCGGTCATTACTGCAATCAGCAGCATCATACGGGCATCCGCCTTCCCCTTTTCAAAAGAGAGGAAGAAGGGGATCATTGCGATAATGGCGGTTGCCATATAGAGGAATGCGTACAGCTTTCCTCCCGACAGACCGATCCCCAGCCCGATGAGCAGGGGCAGGAGCACGAAGAGCAGGAGCACGGTGATCCATTTTTTCATTGCAGGCTTCATTGCGCTCCTCCTCGGCACAACTGTGCCACGTCGTCAGGCAGGATGGCGCCCTCGAAGAGATCACGGGAGATCCGCGCCGTGGCGGTGGTGTAGAAGTGATTGCCCGCAAAGAAGGTGCGGGGAGAGTCGGGAGAGAGCACCTCGCCGTCGAAGAAGAGAGCGGCACGGTCGGCCACCTTGGCGGCAAACTCCAGATCGTGGGTCACCGTGAGAATGGTGACGCCGTCTGCTTTCAAATCACGGAAGATTTGCACCAGATGCTCTTTATAGGCGGCATCCAAGCCCTTGGTGGGCTCGTCCAGCAGAAGGATTTTGGGACTTGCCAGTAGCAGCTTTGCCAGCGCACACTTTTGCAGCTCGCCGCCGCTGAGATCGTAGGGATGGCGGGCAAGGAGAGAGGCAATCGCCAGCCGATCTGCCATCGCCCGAACCGCATCGGCATTGCCGCCTGCAATATTGCCTTTGGCAATCTCCAGCAGATCCTTTTCCACCGTGTCGTACAAAAACAGTGCGGCAGGAGATTGAGGAAGGAGGGCGACACCTACACGGGACAGCTCGCCGCTCCGATATTTGCGGATGGGTTTGCCTAGTACCCGCACCTCGCCCTTGTAGGGGGTGAGGAGTCCCGATGCCAGCTTCAAGAGGGTGGTCTTGCCGCTTCCGTTGCCGCCCAGCAGAGCGAAACACTCGCTCTTTCGCAGGGAGAGGCTGGCTTCTTGCAACAGATCGGGGGAATTGCGGGTGTAGCGGAACCAGACCTTGTCCAGTTCCAGCACCGTCTCGCCCTCGGTGACGGGGACAACGGGTAACTTTGCGCCCTTAAGATGGGCATAGTGAGATTCCAGATAGGCTCTTCCCTCCCGTACGGTGAGGGGAGGGGTTGCACCCTCGCAGGCAAGCTTTGCAAAGATGCGCTGGGCGGCGGGAAGTCCGCTGTGAAGGGGGTGCGCCTTGGGAAGCAGTCCCGCAACCTCACGGGGAGAAGCGGAGAGGAGCAGCTTGCCCTCGTCCAGCACCAGCACCCGATCGGCCATAGGGAACAGCTCCTCCATCCGATGCTCGCATACCAACACGGTGATTCCCAGCTCACGGTTGAGCTTGTGGATGGTGGCAAGGAAATCGGCGGCTGCGATGGGATCCAGTTGGGCGGTGGGCTCGTCCAAGATCAGCAATTTCGGCTGCATCACGAGAATGGAGGCAAGATTCAGAATCTGCTTCTGACCGCCCGAAAGAGAGTCGGTGTCCCGACGGTACCAATCGGTGATGCCGAAATAGCTTGCCATCTCCCCGACTCTCCGTCGAATGACGGCAGGATCGGTTCCAAGATTCTCCAGCCCGAAGGACAGCTCGTGCCACACCTTGTCGGTGACGATGCCGCTGTCGGGGTCTTGCCCCACGTAGCCGATGAGCGATGCGGCGTCGCGGTCATCCAGCCGGGAGAGCGGCGCGCCTTCCCAGTAAATTTCCCCGGATCGCTTGCCGTGGGGAGCGATTTCACGCTTGAGAAGCTTCAGAAGAGTGGATTTACCGCAGCCCGATACACCGGTCAGGAGCACGAACTCTCCGGCAGAAAGCGAAAAGCTGAGATCCGCAAGGGCGGAGATCTCCCCGGGATAGGCGAAGGTGAGTCCTTCTACCCTCAAGAGAGGGGAATTTTCTTTCGCAGAAGATGCCACTGATACCACTCCTTCCATTCTAAGATTACGGGCAGAAAACATAACAATCCATAGGAAACGTAACCCATCAGCGAAATCCCGCCCGTGGGAAGATCGCTGATACGGGGATAAAACCAAAAGCTCAGATCGCCAAGGATGCCCGACAGCAAGGTCAGACCGCCCAGGAGAAGAATGACGGCGAGGAAAACCACGTCTTCCCCTCTCATCTTACGGCAAACGGCGTTGGTGCGCCCGGGCAGTCCGTAGCCGCGGGCTTTCATCGAGGCGGAGGTCTCCATCGCCCGCTCCAGCGACCAGCCGATGAGAGCAGGCAGCAGCTTCATTCGTCCGCGCAGACGGTCGAAAAAGCTGTCGTCGGCAAGGAGACCGGAAGTCTTCCCTGCCGCCTCCATCGCCTTCATCTGACGGAAGAGGCGGGGGAAAAAGCGCAGGGTCATCGAAAAGGTGAGTGCCAATTTGGGCAGGAAGCCGCCGAAGAGGGTGAGCAGCCGGTCGGTGGTCATCACCATCGACAGACACTTGCACCAGTAGAGCACCGACAGGATCATCCCTGCCAGCAGGATGCCGTAGAGCACCGCCTCCAAAGTGATGGGGTTGCCGTTCATAAAGAAGAGAGGCGTTGCACCTGCGTGGGAGAAGAGAGGATTGGTGATGGCTACCAGCACCGCCAGCGGCAGAGTGAAGCCCAGCTCCGAGAGGAAGGCTCGCCCGCCTGCAATGGCGGCAAAGTAGAGCATTCCACCCAAAAGGGCAAAGCCTTGGAGCAGAGGATTCCAGTAAAACATCGCCACCGCCAGCACCAAGAGGTAGTAGGTCATCCAAACGGCGGGATGCAGACGTTCACGGCTCATTTCACCACCCCCTGATAGTGATCGGGGAGGTCTGCCCCGAACCGGCAGGTATAAATCCACTCGATGCGGTCACCGTCGGCGAGTTTACAATGGGATGCCCCCTCCGAGGGGCGCTTTCCATTGACAAAGAAGATCCAGCCCGATCCCTCTCCGCAGGAGAATTGGTAGAGATTGCCCAGTCCTTCCACGTAGGCAGTGCCCAGCGCAGTTTCGTCGGCGCCCTGATACTCCATCTGAATGCGGTAGTAGCGAGTAGCACGGGAGAGAATGTCGAACACCGTGTCCCCTTCCCGCAGAACCAGCTTGGTTTCGGGGAAAATGATGCCGTCCTCGGGAACGTAGCCGCCCTCTCGGAGAGCGGGATCCAGCTTGTCGAGATTGGCAAGGACGGTGTCACAGCGGATAGACAGAGTTACCGTCTCGCTATCGGGGCCGATGTCGTCGATATGAGTGAGATAATACTCGTCCACCGATTGAATGTCGGTGCCCAGAATCAGCACTGCCACCAGCAGTACCAAAGCGAAAATAATCAGCAGATCCTTTTTGAATCCCTTCACGGCTCTGTCCTCCTTTCGATTTTGAGTTAATCCGCAAATGCGGCGTGTTTTTGTTTGTGTTTGCGCAGCAAAATCCGCAGTACCAGCAGGATCGCCAGCAGGACGATGGCGACGATCACTACGTTTCGTACCGTCTCCATCCGTGCGGTGCGGTGGATGGCGGCAGAGGTCTGCTCCAAGATATCGTAATTCTTCAGCTGTCCCCGATCGTAGGAGGAGAGTTTGGCAGCCCGCTCCATCAGTGCGGCAACCACGTCCGCATCGCAATCGGCAGGATCTACGGGAAGTGCCAGAATGGCGGCGTCCAGCGCAGTGATCTCGCCTTGGATTGCCTCAATCTCGCTCTTCATCCGTTGCAGATCGGCTTGGAGTTCGCTGAACTCGTCCCCATCCGATGCGATTTCCAATATCGCCAGCAGGCGCAGGACCTCGCTGTAGTGGGCGGTGGTCACCCGCTCGGGGATGGCTTCGTAGGCTCGCTTTCCTTCCTTGCCGAAGGTGACCGAGAAGGAGAGCGCCTCGCCGGTGAAGAGATTCACGGGATTCTTGCCGTCGGCGGCAAGATCGTAAAGCGCAGGCATCGTTTTTTCATAGCGCACCTGCGCGGCGATAGCAAGGAGCGTCTGTGCGGATGCCATCGAGTCGGCCAGCGCGTTCAGCGAATGAGCGAACCCACCTTTATCCGTACGGAAGAGCAGAAGTCCGTCCCATAGGGTCTTGCCCTCTTTGACAAATCGAGGGTCGGTATTGGGATCAATCCCCGCACTGCACAGAGCGATGATCACCTGTGCGGTAGTCTCGGCGGTGTATTTATCCCACGAGCCGCATCCGCCGTCAGCCTGCTGGGTGGTGGCAAGATAGTCGATGGCATTCTCCATCCGATGGGCAACCTTCACGCTGCCGCTTGCAAGAGTGACCGTCCGATCCTTATAAGGTGCAAGGGCGAT
>JAFTMF010000209.1 GCA_017452565.1 Clostridia bacterium | reverse complement strand
TCGCTGAAGAAGAGGCAGTATTTGCAGGCGGCCGTCTGAATCAGGCTGAGCTGTACCTCCGTGATATGGTCAGCGACTATGGCATCCTGCCTAACCCCAAGCTCTCCGCTGATCAGGAGAACTACATCTCCTCCATCCATGACGGCGTATCTCTCTACGGTATCAACAACGCTTGCGAGCAGGTTCCCAACGCCGCTCTGGTACTGGAAGCAATGGAGATGGAATCCCGTAAGACCGTTCGTCCCGTATACTTTGAGGCTGCTGTTAAGGTAAAGTACTCCCGTGGCGGCGACGACGCTGATATGATCGACCTGATGGACCAGACTGCATACTCCGATTTCGTGTACGTATGGCAGTTCTCCTCTGAAATGAGCGGTCTGGGCGGCTGGCTGAGAAACAACATCACCGCCGGCGGCTTCAATAACGTAAAGAGAAATCAGACCAAGTGGAAGCAGGGTCTGGAGAAGATCGTTGAGGAAATCAACAAGCTGGAAGGCGCATCCGCAGAAGGCGCTGAGCAGTAATTTGTCAATTTGACGAAAACAATCCGTCGGTGGGGCTTGTCCCCACCGATTTTTTTGCCTATTTTTTACAAAACAATCCGAGTTAATTGTAAATAATATAGATTTTTTGAATTCGCTCTTGACAAAGGAAAGTTTTGTGCTATAATAATAAACGAGAATACCCATTTAGTTCGGAGAATTTTTATGAAATTTTACGAGATGCAGGTGGCAGGCCTGACCCGCAAACTGCCCATCTGTCCCTTGAGCGATACGCTCTCCATTGCGGGTTTCGTCATTTTTGGCGATCAGGAACTCACCGTTGCCTGCGCACGGGATCTTCTGAAAAAGGCACCTGAGTACGATTACATCATCACCGCCGAGGCCAAAGGCATCCCTCTTGCCCACGAAATGGCCCGTCAACAGGGTGATGCAAAGTATTTCGTAGCCAGAAAAGCAACCAAACTCTATATGACCGACGTGTTCGGCGTGGAGGTTCGCTCGATCACTACCGATCGGGTACAGCATCTGTACATCGACGGTGACGATGCGGCTCTGATGAAGGGGAAGCGCATTTTGGTGGTAGATGACGTAATCTCTACCGGCGAAAGCCTCCGTGCTGTAGAGGAGCTGGTAGCAGCTGCAGGCGGCAATATCTGCGGCAGAATGGCAATCCTTGCGGAAGGCGAGGCTGCCGACCGTCCCGACATCTTATATTTGGAGAAGCTTCCTCTCTTTACCCCCGACGGCAAGCCGCTGGCGTAAAGATGCGGAATGACTGAGAACGCTCGCAAGAGCAACCACACTTATTTTGTCAATATTTTTTGAAAGGAAATATACATATGAGAAAGAAACTCACATCCCTTCTGCTTTGTCTGGCTATGTGCGCCGGTTCCGTTCTGATGCTGGCAGCTTGTGCTGATGACAAAGACAACACCACCACCGCTCCTACCGGTGTGACCGACCCTAAGGTTGAGATGACCGTAGAGCAGCTGCCCCAGGTTGATATGGACGGCGCAGTAATTAACTTCGCTATCGCTGAGACCGACGGTGACGGCTTCCACCTCCGTTCTATCAAGCCCGACGACGAAGAGAGCGAAGATACCGTTGATATGGCGGTTCTGGCTCGTAACGCAAAGATCCAGCAGTACTTCAACTGCGAGATCGACGTGGCACACTACGAAAACAACAGCTTGAACGCAGCAATCGGCGCACAGCTGACTGCAGGCGAAGAAGGCTACGACATTCTGGCAGCTCGTCAGTACGACGACGTTCAGCTGGCTCTGCGCGGCGTTGTTTACGACCTGAACATGCTGACTGTTGACTATCCCGATGCAGCCGGCTACCTGAACATGGACGCTGACTACTGGGCTAAGTCCTACAACGACGCTCTGCAGATCGGTACCGGCCGTTACTGGATCACCGGTGACCTCTGCCTGCGTTACTCCGGCGGTTACTACTGCTACTTTGTAAACCACACCCTGTACAACGAAAAGCTGGCCGAGAAGTACGGCAACGTTTACGACCTGGTTCGTGACGGCAAGTGGTCTCTGGATCTGCTGGCTGAAATGGCTCCTTCCCTGTGGGAAGACCTGGACGGCTCTGAAAAGACCGACACCGGCGACGTTCTGTCCATCGCACAGCCCGTATGGGATAACGCAAACGGTCTGTCCATCTCCTCCGGCGTAGTATATAGCTACCGCTACGAGGACGGCTCCATCGACCTGACCTTCGTTCACGGTAACACCGCGATCGAAAAGTTTATGAAGGCATTCTATCAGCTGCTGCAGGCTGACGGCGTTCACGATTACGGCGGAGACTACCAGGGCGCAATGAAGAAGCTGGTTGCTAACGAAGCTACCTTCGCTTCCGGCCGTCTGAACCAGGCTGAGCTTTACCTGCGTGATATGGACGACAACTACGGCATCCTGCCCAACCCCAAGCTGTCTGCTGATCAGCCTAACTACATCTCTTCCATTCATGACGGCGTACAGCTGTACGGTATCAACAACAGCTGCACTCAGGTTCCTTACGCAGTTCTGATTCTGGAAGCTATGGAAATCGAATCCCGTAGAACCGTTCGTCCCGCTTACTTCGAGTCTGCTGTTAAGATCAAGTATTCTCGCGGTAGTGACGACGCTGATATGATCGACCTGATGGACGCTACCATCTACTCCGACTTCGTATACGTTTGGCAGTTCTCTGCTGAAATGAAGGGTCTGGGCGACTGGATGCGTGCAAACGTTAAGACTGCTCAGGGCTACAATGGCGTTAAGCGTCAGCAGAAGACCTGGGAGAACGGTCTGAAGGAAATCATGGATAAGATCAAGGAGCTGGAGGCAAGCTCTGCAGTATAATTCTACTTCCGTGGAATCCATATTTGTTTGACTATCAACCGAGGGGCTTTGCCCCTCGGTTTTTGGTAAACCGCATAGTTGAAAATTTTTTCGAAAAATTTCAAAAAAGGTATTGACAAACCCAAAGAGTTATGGTATCATAGTGAAGCACCAAATGCGGGTGTTGTTCAATGGTAGAATTCCAGCCTTCCAAGCTGGCTGCGTGGGTTCGATTCCCATCACCCGCTCCACTATTTTTCAGCCCTGCTGAAAAACCTGCTTCCGTAGCTCAGCTGGATAGAGCAACTGCCTTCTAAGCAGTAGGTCGGGGGTTCGAGTCCCTCCGGGGGCGCCAATTTAATAAATCGCGGAACATTTGCTTTTATATATATGGTGAGCGTAGCTCAGTTGGTTAGAGCGCCAGGTTGTGGCCCTGGAGGTCGTGGGTTCGACTCCCATCGCCCACCCCACAACAGCAAATGTACGCTGTTTATATAGCCTTCCCAATCGGGAAGGCGATTTTTTTGCTTGATGAGTCCCATATCGCAGGGAAATCCCCTACGATATGGGATTTTTTTGTTTTTCCTGTATGCTTTTTCGAAAAAAGGTCAACACTTAGGCCAAACGAATATTTGCATCGAAAGGAAACAAAAGGAACCGATATGAAACTATTTCAAAAAGCCAAACAACTCCTTGCGCCTGCAAGCGGTACACTCGTGGCACTGGCCGATCTCCCCGATCCCGCCTTTGCAGAGGGGATGCTGGGGGAGGGCATTGCCATCGACCCCGATGACGGGAATCTCGGCAGCCTCTGCAGATTCTGCAGTCCCTGCAAAGGGGAGGTGGTGGGGGTCACCGACACCGCCCACGCCTACAATATTCTCACCGACGATGGACTGGAGCTGCTCCTGCACATCGGCATCGACACGGTAGAGCTGAAGGGGAAGGGATTTTTCCCCAAGGTGAAGGCAGGCGATCGGATTGACGCGGGCGATCTGCTGGTAGAGGTGGATCTGTCCGTCCTGCGAGAGGGGGGCTACAGCACCCTGACGCCGCTGATCGTCACCAATCCCGACGCGCTGACGTCCTTAGAGCCTGCATCAATGACGGCAAGCCGCCGTGTGGAGTGCGGCAAGGACGCCGTCCTGCGCTATGAAATCGCTAACGAGAAATGAGAGTGAATCTATGAGCAAGAAACAAAATCGGGGAGGCGCAGTGTTCAGCGTCCTCCAAAGAGTCGGGCGGTCCTTTATGCTGCCCATCGCACTCCTGCCCATTGCGGGGCTGCTCTTGGGCATCGGTGCGTCTTTTACCAATCCCGCTATGATCGAGGCATACGGTTTGCAGAAGCTGTTGGGGGAAGGAACCGTCCTCAACTTCATCCTCACCATTATGAGCGATACCGGCAACATCATCTTCGGCAATCTGCCCATTATTTTCGCTATGGGCGTTGCGCTGGGGATGGCGGAAAACGAAAAGGCAACCGCCACGCTGTCGGCGGCAATCGCTTTTTTCGTGATGCACCAGACTATTTCCACTCTGCTCCGTCTGACCGGAGGTCTGGAGGGCGAGGACGTGCTGGAGGGTACCATCTCCACGGTAGTGGGCATCCGCTCGCTGGAAATGGGCGTGTTCGGCGGTATTATTGTGGGGCTGGGCGTTGCGGCGCTTCACAATCGCTTCTATAAGATTCGTCTGCCCAACGTATTGTCCTTCTTCGGAGGTGTGCGATTCGTGCCCATTATTTCCACCCTTGCCTATATCGTGGTGGGCGCGATTATGTTTTTCCTTTGGCCTATCATTCAGCGTGCCATCTTCTCACTGGGAGATTTCGTGCTGGAGAGCGGCTATGCCGGCACTTTCATCTACGGTGTCATCGAGCGTGCGCTGATCCCCTTCGGTCTGCACCACGTGTTCTATCTCCCCTTCTGGCAGACGGGACTGGGCGGTTCGATGATGATCGACGGCAATCTCGTTTCGGGTGCACAGAACATCTTCTTCGCAGAGCTGGCATCGCCCAATACCGAACAGTTCAGCGTATCTGCCACTCGCTTCATGAGCGGTAAGTTCCCGCTGATGATCTTCGGTCTGCCCGGCGCGGCACTGGCGATGTACTCGGCAGCCAAGCCCGAAAAGAAGAAGATCGCAGGCGGTCTGCTTCTCTCGGCTGCGCTGACCTCGCTGCTCACCGGTATCACCGAGCCCATCGAGTTCACCTTCCTCTTCGTAGCGCCGCTCTTATACGTGATCCACTGTATCTTCGCAGGGGCAGCCTATATGCTGATGCACGTCTTCGGCGTAGGCGTAGGTATGACATTCTCGGGCGGATTTATTGACCTGACCCTCTTCGGCATCCTCCAAGGCAATGCCAAGACCAACTGGATTTGGGTCATTATTGTGGGTCTTGCCTACTTTGCGGTATACTATTTCCTCTTCCTGTTCCTAATTAAGCGGTTCAATTATATGACCCCCGGCAGAGAAGAGGAGAGCGAGACAAAGCTCTACACCCGTGCCGATTACAACGAGAAAAAGGATGGCACCGTCAGCAAGGGCGTTCCCGTGGACGTTGCCTCTGCGCAGGCAGGGGAAGCAGGTGGAGCTGTCTCTGACGGCGTTTCCGATGGTGCTGTCTCCAACGGCTCAGCCGATACTGCAAGCGCTCCCGAGGACGATTCTCTCCCTGCCAAGATCGTGCGGGGGCTGGGTGGCAAGGACAACATCCGCAACCTCGACTCCTGCGCTACCCGCCTTCGTGTGACGGTATTCGACGCCTCCAAGGTGAACGATGCACTCCTGCGCTCCACCGGTGCCTCGGGCGTCATCCGCAAAGGCGAGGGCGTGCAGATTATCTACGGTCCCCGTGTGACGGTGATCAAGAGC
>JAFTMF010000208.1 GCA_017452565.1 Clostridia bacterium | reverse complement strand
GGTATGCTATACTGATGGTAATATGATTGTATGAGGTGAATCGGATGGAAAAAGAACGGCTTACCATAGAAATCGGCAGAGAGGAGCTGCTGCGGCGTTACCGTATCGCTCTGCCTTGGTGGATATTCGCCACGGTTTTGCTTGCCGGCGCAACTGCCGCTCTGATTGCTGCCATCTACTACGTTATCGGAAGTGCGCAGGAGTTTCTTTGGGTGCACGGAGTTGCCATTGGGCTTTGTACCGTTGCTTGGCTTCCTTTTGCGGGACTGCTATTTCTTTTTATAGTGAAGTCCGTGCGGATGAAGAAGATGCGCAATCGGATTCTGCAAAGCGGGCTGGAAATCGTGGAGGACACGGTAAGGCGCACCTACGAGGATCACGAAGTCAAGGGATACGGAAAAGACAGGCAGGTCAAATGGCTGTGGGCATTTGAATTTGAGACTTACGGCACTTATCGGATGCCCGATCGATGGAATTACAGCTGGAGTGAGCGGTACAAGCAGGACAGCCAAGAGGTGTGGCGGTCTGCCCGGGAGGGCGATGCTTTTTACATCCTGCGCCTTAGGGACGATCTCACCCGTGAGCCATTGCAGGTGTACAATCAGAAGTATTTCTGGTACAGCGAGGACGGTTCGATGACCCCGCCCCGCACGGGAAGCTCTTGGCGGGACAGCGTGAGCGTGGACTGATAGAGAATAGTGAATAGTGAAGAGTGAATAGTGAATAGATTTGGAAGTTTTTCGGCGGAGCCGAAAAACAATTGAAAGGATATTTATGCAAAAAGAGATTTTGACAGTCGAATATTGCAAAAAAGAGATTGCACCGCCTTATCGTAACTCTTTTCAGCCGATTCATTTGGTCAACTGCATTTTGGCGGCTGTGGGAGCGTTCTTGCTGGGTGCGTTTTTTGCGGGACTCAGCGGAGAGAATGGCAAGATGGTGGTGACGATATTCAGCATCGTGGGCTGTTTGCCGCTGCTGATTTATCTGTATATTCAGTTCACCGCGCCTCGGGATGCCAAGGAGCGGGAAGAGCGGGTTGCCAAGCGGGAGTTGATTTTCGTGGAAGATGTGCTGGAAAAAGCTTATCAGGAGTCCCCCGGCGGAAAACACCAAACGATGGTGTATATTCTGAAATTCCGGGATCACGGAAAATACGTCATTCCCGGCGGACAGCACTATACTTGGAGCGAGCTGTATTCTATGAGCGGTTATGGAATTTACAACACCGCTGTTTCCGGCGATACCTTTTATCTGGCGGTATGGAAGGAAGATCCCCGTCAAACCCCGATTTTGGTTTATAATGCGAAGTTTTTCGAGCTTTGCGAGGAAGGCACCAAACCCCGTTCCGGCAAGTCTTGGCGGGACAGCGTAAATTTGGAATAAAGGTGCGCATCTATGAAAAAAGAGATTTTGACCGTGGCTGACTGCAAGGCGCGGGTGCTGGAAGCGAACGACGTCACCTCTGTGCGTTTTAGGAAGGTTATTTTCCATTTTGTGGGACTTTCCGTAGTTTGCAGCGGAGGGATCACAGCGGTTCTCTGTCTTCCGCTCGGCTTGATAGAAGGTGCTATACCGATCTGGGTCTCCTGCTTGATCGCTTTGGTATGCGTAATTCCTGCGGCTGTGCTTTTGTCCGTTTTGTTTGTTAACTTGTCAAAGCATCAAAAGCGATTTCAAAAAATTCGGCAGTACGGCGTTGAGATGGTCGAGGATACCTTGAATGACATCCATATAGTGGAGCGTTACAAAGGAAAGCAGTATACTCATATCTATGTTCTGACGTTTCGGGATAGCGGAAGATATGAAGTGCCCGACAGAGAACACTACCGGTGGAGTAAACTCTATGCTATGAGTCCTTACGGAATTTACAACACTTCTCACGTGGGAGATACTTTCTATCTCCTGCGGCTGCAGGATGCCCCGAAATATGAGATTTTGGATGTGTACAATGCCAATCTGTTTGAGCTGTGCCCCGACGGAACCGAGGCGAGAACGAGTGGCTCTTGGCATGACAGTGTAAATTTGGAATAAAGGAGACTAATCCGATGAAAAAAGAAGTGTTGACCCCTGATAGGTGTCGGGAAGACGTGCTTCGGATGCTGGGATACAAACAACGGTTGCATTTGCTGTTGACGATTCTGCTTGTAACAATGGCCGCCGGCCTCATCTTGGGTGTGATGATGATGGATGGAACGCTGCGGGCAAAGCTGATCATCTGCGGTTTGATGGGTGCGGTGCTTCTGCCCGGTGCACTGATCAGTTTGATTCCGGCCATTCGGAATATTCGTTTGCAAAGACGGGTTCGTCAAAACGGATGCGATATTTTCGAGGATGTGCTGACCGTTGCCCTCACCGAGCGCAGACGGGTAAGCCGCGGATATAATACCATCGACCATTTCACCCTGCGCTTTGCACGCTGCGGTGAATATCACATTCCCCCTCATCCGCATTATCGATGGAGCGAGCGGTTTGAAATGCTGACCCGTGAGGTACACGATACGGCAGAGTCGGGCGATGGCTTTTACGTAGTCTGTTTGAAGGATCAAGGCCCCGGGGAGCCGCTGATGGTGTATAATCAAAAGTTTTTCGTTCTGTGCGAGGATGGAACTACCCGCGCACCGCAAACTTCTTGGCGGGATAGCGTGGATTTGGAGTAAGAAGTAGTTTGATAAGGAGTAAAACCGTGAAAAAAGAGAGATTAACTCTGAAACAGTGTCAAGAAGATCTGAACGCGCTGCTGCAAATTGACTATTCGGCGCTGTCCTTGCCGGTATTGGCGATGGCGCTGATGAGCTTCGGCATCTTCGGCTTGGTTTGGATCATCGATTTTCAGGAGGGCGCTTTTTTGGCGGCCATCCCATTGATCCCCCTTACCGTTTCGACGGTGCAGGCGCTGGGCGCTGTTAACCGCGCCAAGCATCTGCAGAGCTGCACCTTTGAGGTGGTGGAGGATCGGCTTCAGTCTATTGCGGTGCACGAAGAACACCGCCGACTCAAGCAGCGTGCGCATACCACGATGGTGTACAGCTTGGAGTTTGCCGGTGTGGGAGTACACCGTATCCCCAGCCGTCCCCACTATGCGTGGAGCCAAAACTATGCCATGAGCGCCGACGAGTTGTACGAGTCTATTGCCCCCGGCGATGGATTTTACGTAATCCTGCTCAGCGACGGCGAGGAGAAAATCCCGATGCTGATTTACCCCACCGATCGGTTCGAGTTTGCCACTGACGAAGGGGAATAATGATGCCGTAACCCAAAATCCCGTCGAGGAAAGGTCACTTTCGTGAACCTGCCGTCGACGGGATTTTTTAGTTCTTTCGTTTGAGTTTGGCTGTGGCAGAAAATGCCAGACAGATCACCGATGCGATCAACGCAAGGGCAAAGAGCAGAATCAGCACGCTCTCCCAGCCTTGGGTGCGGGAGAGGATGCCCAGCAGCATTCCCGCAGAGGAGCTGCCTACGTAGCAGAGGGTGTCCAAAAGACCTGCAAGCAGTCCCGAATCCAGCTTGTCCCGATTGTCCAGAGGGAACATACTGGTGATGACGTTGTTGATGGCGGCCATCATACAGGCAAGTCCGATGAAGAGCACCATAGTCAGCGGAACGCTGCGGAGAGGGTAGAGCAGATAGACCCCCAGCGCAAGGGCAAAGGCGATGCCGTAGAAAATGCCGTTGATCAGCAGGTGATTTTGCAGGCACAGATAGATCTTGCGGGCAAGCACTGCACCGAGAATGGAGAACACCGGCAGAAGCAGTGTGAGGATGATGGAAAGGGAATCCTGCACGCCGAATTCATCGTGGAGAAGTTTGGGCAGCCAGTTGTTGACCCCGTCCTTGATAAATCCGTTGGCGATGGCGGTGACGCCGATGAAGATGAGCGTGGAGATGAACAGCAGATTCAAGCGGCTGCGGGGCGCGGATTGGGGAGAGGGGGCAATAGGCGCATCGTCCGCCTCCACGTCTCCTGCGGCTTTGGCTTTTTCGATTTTGGTCAGAATGAATGCCCACACTCCTGCGGCAACAAGCAGGACGGCGGCGGCAATAAAGAAGGTTGCCTTCCAATTGCCCAGCGCAACCGAAAGGGCGGAGATGCCGTATGCCAGCGCCGTACCGATGGCAACGGTGGTGCTCATCGTGTAAATGGCACGGCTGATGCCTGAGCTTTTGATGTTCAGCGAAATGGTGCGGATAATCAGACTGTACAGCATAGACTGCACGATGCCGTTGCATAGCCAGAGCAGCGCCATCATGCGCCAATCGCCACTCAGGGGCATCAGCAGATTGATCAGCGCCGATGCAGAGAGTGCGCCGGTAATCACGTATTTGGGGTTGTAATATTTGCACAGCAGACCGTTGACCAGTTGTCCGATGCCGTAGGTGAGGGCGAAGCAGGAATAGACGGTACCGCCCTGATCGTTGGTAATGCCCAGCTGTGCGATGATTTTGACCATACTGGCGGAATAATCCAGACGGCCGACGTAAGCGGCGGTGTAAACCAGCCAACAAGCGAAGACGAGAAGTGAAGCGTGCTTTTGACTCAGATAGTTCTTCAAAATTAGCCTCCCGATGATCCGACTTGCGGGTCGGATCGCTTTGCATTTGCTATCATAGCACAATTGATCCCGAAAAACAAGAGAAGAGAGGAAATTTTGCCGACTTTTTGCCGAAGTGCGAAGTTTTTCTTTCGGGGAAATTTTCGATTGGTTCTTTACTTTTGAGGCGAGATAGTGTACAATAGTATATAAGAAGCATTTCGGAGGTTTTCTGCAATGGAACACGATTATATACTCTTTGATCTGGACGGTACGCTCACCGAGCCTGCCGAGGGAATTACCAATTCGGTCTGCTATGCGCTGAAGAAGTTCGGCATCGAGTCGAAGCCCGAGAATGAACTGCGCTTCATCGGCCCTCCCCTCCATCACTCCTTCCAAATCTTCTACGGAATGAGCGAGGAGGACTCCTTCAAGGCCGTAGACTATTACCGTGAATATTACGCTCCCAAGGGCATTTTCGAAAACCGTCTCTACGACGGTATCCCCGGGGCGCTGGATCGTCTGA
Organism: Clostridia bacterium; assembly: GCA_017452565.1. Classification (GTDB taxonomy): domain Bacteria; phylum Bacillota; class Clostridia; order Oscillospirales; family CAG-272; genus CAKSQF01. Next base: position 1,457 of record JAFTMF010000208.1, on the reverse strand, counting down.
TTGCCAAGGGCTACACCTTGGTGGTGGCATCCTCCAAGCCCGAGTTTTTCGTCAAGCAGATTCTGGAGCATTTCGGTATTGCCAACCGCTTCGACGAGGTAGTGGGCAGCGAGATGAACGGCGACCGCACCGACAAGGCGGAGGTAATCGCCGAGGTGCTGGCCCGTCTGGAGGCCGCTCCCGAGGAGTGCTGTATGATCGGCGACCGTCTCCACGATATCGTGGGCGCACACAAGTGCGGTATGCTGGCGGCAGGCGTGATGTGGGGCTACGGCTCCAAGGAGGAGTTTGCAGAGGCAAAGGCAGACGCCGTGTTCGAGACGATTGAACAGATGGTGCGGTTTTTCTGAGAGGGAAGTTCTTTCGCCTGCTTTGGATTAGATGTTTTTACGGACGGGAGGAGCAAGCCCCTCCCCTACCGAGTTTGATTCAATTCAATGTAGCCGACGAGAATTCGTCGGCTTCATAGAAGTTCTTTGCCCCGCTTTCTTTCAAGAAAGCGGGCGGGTTGCAGGGCAGAGCCCTGCGGGAGATTCAAATGCACGAATTACTGTTGCCTGCGGGCAATTTTGAAAAGCTCCGCGCCGCTATTTTGTACGGAGCGGATGCGGTTTATCTGGCGGGGAAGCGTTTTGGAATGCGCTCGGCCGCCGACAATTTTACCACCGAGGAGCTGATCGCCGCCGCTTCCTACTGCCACGAGCGGGGGAAGAAGATGTATATCACGGTGAACATCTCTCCCAGATGGTACGAGTATAAGGGGCTGGAAGAATATTTCGATACCCTGCGCGCAGTAAAGCCCGATGCCCTCATCGTGGCGGATCCCGGCGTGCTGACGCTGGCAAAGGAGATGCTCCCCGATATTCCCCTCCACCTCTCCACCCAAGCGGGAGCGGTTTCCCACGCCGATTGCACTTTCTGGCAGAAGCAGGGCGTTTCCCGTGTGGTGCTGGCAAGAGAGCTGCCCTTGGAGGACATCAAAGCCATCCGTGAGCGTATCTCTCCCGAGCTGGAGCTGGAAGCATTCATCCACGGTGCGATGTGCGTGTCCTTCAGCGGGCGTTGCCTGCTCTCCAACTATCTTACCGGCAGAGATGCTAACCGCGGAATGTGCGCTCAGCCCTGCCGTTGGGAGTATAAGATGTACGAGATCGAGGAAGTCAAGCGTCCCGGAATGCGCTTCCCCGTGGAAGAGACGCCCCAAGGCAGCTTCATTATGAGCAGTAAGGATATGTGTATGATCGAGCATATCCCCGAGCTGATGGAGTCGGGAGTCACCTCCTTCAAGGTAGAAGGACGAATGAAGTCGGCTTACTACGCCGCCGTCACAGCCAACGCCTACCGAATGGCAATGGATGCCTATGCGAAGGATCCCGAAGGCTATCGCTATGATCCTGCATGGCTTACCGAGCTGGAGAGCGTGTCTCACAGAGAGTATTGCACCGGCTATTGGTTCC
>JAFTMF010000022.1 GCA_017452565.1 Clostridia bacterium | reverse complement strand
GAAATCCCATATATCCACAGCACTGTGCAAAGTGACAATAAGCCAATTCAGCACCCATCCTGCACGAGTGCGAGGTGGGTGTGTCAGGAGCGCAATGCGCTCCCCTACGGGTGTGGGTGGGGCGATCCGCACGATTCCGTAGGGGCGAACTGTGTTCGCCCGCTTCCAATCGGTTTCCTCCTCCCCGCACCACGGCGCCGAGACCACAGATCCGCGCACAACAAAAGAGGAGGATCATCTCCTCCTCTTGCTCAAGCCTGCTTGCGCTTGGCTTTTTGTCTCTTTTTAATTTTGCTCACTTGCTTTAGCATCCGCAGAGCGTCGCGGATGGGATTCACCTTGGACTCTCGATGGTTGACGATCACCGCAGGCAGCTCGGCTACTGTAAATCCTTGGCGATCGGCTTCCATCAGCGCTTCCAGATCGAAGGCGAAGCCGTTTTCCTCGCACTGACCGAAGATATCCTGCGCCGCACGATGGGAAAATCCCTTGATGCCCGCTTGGGAATCGGAATGGCGGAATCCTGCCGCAATGGAGATCACCTTCAGATAGGTCTTGGACATCAGCTTTCGCAGGAAGGGATAACCATCGTAGCCGCCCTTGGCACGGGAGCCGATGAGCACGTCGCAGCCCCCCTGCTGATAGCGATGAAGAAAATCGAAGATCAGATCGGTGCCGTAGGCCAGATCGCAGTCGGTGAACAGGACGAACTCGCCCCCCGCCGCCAGCATACCGGTGCGCACCGCACAGCCCTTGCCCCGATTGGGCATATACTCGATCACCCGCAGAGCAGGATGCTCCTCTGCCATCCCCCGCGCGATAGACACGCAATCGTCGGTAGAGCCGTCGCTGACGAAAATCAGCTCGTACTCCTCGGGAGAGAGCCTCGCTTGCATTGCTCCGTCCAGCGTGCGGATGGTATCCGCCACGATAGAGGCTTCATTGTACATTGGAATCACTACGGATAGGGTCATAATGGAACTCACTTCTGAATATCGACCAACACCGCCTGAAGCGAATAGCGCTCGTTATCGTTGTGGGCGTTGGTACAAGTCGATAGGGTAATAATCTTACTTTCCGCCGTCAGCGTGATATCGTCCACCTTCACTGCGGAATCCTTCTTCTGCTTATTCAAAAAGGCGACGTAATCCTCGTCGTTGGCAAAATAGGTGGTGATATAGCTGACGTCCTTGTTCACCTTAATCTTACGGATGGAGAAGGTTTTGTAAACGTAAATCCCTGCTTCGGTGTAGATGTAGATATATCGGTTTTCGTTGAAATAGTTGCGGTTGAAGAAGTCGGAGATACAGCTGAACATAGCGCCCGACATCATATTATGGCCGTAAATAACGGTGTTGCGATTCAAAGAAAGATTTTTTTGGTTCCGATAATCGGCAAAAATCGTGCCTGCACGGAGATAATTGCGATCGAAGGAATGGTTGAGATAATACTCGTTATCCACGGTATGGGCAACGGGATAGTCGATACGGGTATCGGGGATGGTGATCCAGCCCAGCAGATCGCTGTTCTGCGCCTTGAGAGCGCCCAGCTTGGCACGGATCTGGAGCATCATCTCGGAGTTTACCGAGGAGCCGCCTTCCTCTTCGGGCGGTTTATCGATATCGCCGCTATTCTCTACGCCGAACTCGGGGGTCAGACCGCTGGGATTGCTTTTGTAAGCCAGCGCCACCGGTCCGAAGGGATTGGAGCTGCCGTCATAAAGATCACCGAACAGATTGGCGAGATCGTCGTAATAGGTATCTGCCGCCTGATAGTCCACCAGACTTTCGGTGATGGAAACGAGGCTTGCTGCCAGCACCACCAAGCACAGCAGCAGTGCCCCCCAACGAATGAGGATGCCTACCACCTTCCCCGTACGGTTTTGGGGACGCCAAGCAGCAACCTCCGAAGGCTTCAGTGAATGGAGCGATTCCAGAAACGGGTCGCCCGTGTCATTTGGGGGTGATGAATACTTTTGTGCCACTGTATAGCCTCCTTTCGCGGTTGATTCTTCACTTATTATACAAAAACCAAGGGTAATTTGCAAGGCGTTTTTACATCTTGTTGCAAAAATGTAACAACGTGTTCACAATCTGCGAAAGGAATCCGCCTTATCGCCTATACTGTCGGAAATGAGATACTGTGGTGGAGACGGCGAGGGGCATTCCCTTGGCAGATCACCGTTTGTCCCTTGACATCGCCCCCGAAATATGGTACAATATTCCTACAATCTTTTCTATGCTTTTCTAAGGAGCGCTTATGAAAAAACTGCTCTCCCTATTTCTGTCGGTTTGCTGTACCCTGCCCCTTACCGCCTGCTCGGGGAAAACGGCAGAGACCGCTCCGTCTACCACCACCTCGGCGCTGACCCTGCCGCCTATCACCGAACCTGCTCCCCTCACCGACAAAGAGCGGATGCTCGCCGTGGGCAAGGGCGGCTATATCTATAACGGGCTGGGCGAGGAAGTGGTGCTCAAAGGCATCAATTTGGGCGGCTGGCTTTTGCAGGAGACTTGGATGTGCGCGGTCACAGGATCGGAATGCAATTTAGACTCCATCCATCTGCTGGAGTCCCGCGGCTTTACCGAAGAACAGATCCGCACCCTCTTCCTGTCCTACGCCGATAACTACATCACCGAGTGGGATATCAAAAACATCGCCTCTATGGGGATGAACTGCATCCGCCTGCCCTTCTGGTATCGCAACTTTATGGATGACAATCTGAACTTCTACACCGATGATCCCGACGAGAATCCCGGCTTTCAGCTGATGGATCGTCTCATCGACTGGGCGGAACAGTATAATCTCTACGTGATTTTAGATATGCACGGCTGCCCCGGCGGTCAGTCCACCAATCACTGCTGCGGCACGCTGAACCAAAACGAGCTCTACACAGTAGAGGCAAATCAAGCGGCGATGGAGCGGCTGTGGGTTGCCATTGCGAATCGATACAAAAACAGCGGCACCGTTGCCGCCTACGATATTATGAACGAGCCCATGAACAACGATACCGCACTGGAAAACGGCTGGGCGCCGGGCAGCGAAATTGCGCTTCGCTACACCCACGCGGTGTACGATCGGATGTACAAGGCGATCCGCAAGGTGGATGCCACTCATATGATCTCGGTGGAGGGCATCTGGTCGGGAGACTGCCTCCCCGATCCTGCCAAATACGGTTGGGAAAATATGCTCTATCAGATGCACCTCTACGATAGCACCACCGATATGATCGACTATCGGGTGGGCGAGCTGGTGGCGCTGAGAGACAAGTACGGCGTTGCCATCTACGTGGGCGAGTTCAACAACGGCGACGAGCTCTACACCTACGCGCTGGATCTGTACGCCAAGCACAAGATCTCCCGCACGGCGTGGACTTACAAGATCACCTACGATTATTGGGGAAACTGGTCGATCTACCGTGCCAATCTCGCCCCTGCCGATCTTGCCAACGATAGTTACGAAGAGATTCTGGATAAGTGGGGCAAGGAACTGCAAACCAAATCGGTGGGCTGGACTGTCAACGTCACCCTGAAGAACTGGCTGAGAAAAAACTATCGGTGAGCCCCCAATCATAAAAAATTGACTTTATTACCCGAAAGGAATACCCATATGATTACACTAAGCAATCCTATCAATCCCGGCTGGTACGCCGACCCCGAAGCTCGCTTTTACGAGGGCGAATACTGGATCTACTGCACCCGTTCCCGTCCCTATCGCCAGCAGCTCAATCAAGATGCCTTCCACTCCAAGGACGGCAAGGTTTGGGAGAAGGCCGAATCCATCATCGCTACCGAAGATTTCCCCCACATCTGGCAGGCGGTCTGGGCACCCACCATCATCGAGAAGGACGGCAAATCCTCTCTGGTCTTTGCCACCAACGATATTCAGAACAACGAGGAAGACGGGGGACTGGAGATCGCAGTCTCCGACTCTCCTGCAGGTCCTTTCCGCCGTCATATGGAGGGACATTTAGTGGGCAAGTTTATCAACAAAGCCCAGCCTATCGACGCCCATCTCTTCAAGGATGACGACGGCACCGTGTACCTCTACTACGGCGGCTGGAGACATTGCAACGTAGCCGTGATGAACGATACTATGGACGGCTTCGTTCCCTTCGAGGACGGCGAGATCTTCCACGAGATCACCCCTCCCGATTACGTGGAAGGGCCTTGTATGCTGAAAAAGGACGGCGTTTACTACTTTATGTGGTCGGTAGGCGGCTGGGGGAACGATTCCTACGGCGTCTGCTACGGCAGATCCAACTCTCCCTTTGGTCCCTTCCCCAAGGAGGATCAGATTCTGCGCACCGATTACGACGTGGCAAAGGGACCCGGTCACCACGGATTCCTGCAGGACGCCGAGGAGCCCGAAAAATGGTACATCGTCTACCATCGCCGCCCCCTCTCCGAGGTGGATTGCAATTCCCGTCAGGTCTGCATCGACGAGATGATCTTCGCCGAGGACGGCAGCATCCAGAGAGTAAAGATGACCCCTTCAAAGGAATAAAAACGAACCGCCTCGGCATTGCCGAGGCGGTCAGACTGAAGAAACTGTCTCTAAACGGGCTGTATCTTCAGCCTATCTAGACGGCGTTCGACGTCTTTTTCTTTTTTACTTCAAAATAAAGATCATTTGCCCACCAACGAATAGGATTCTTGTGGATGCAGCAAACGCGCGCTTCGGATTCCCCACCATTTCCTCTTATTCGTACAATCTCAGCGTATCCTCGATCCAATAGCCGAACTCGCTGCCGGGGGGGAGGTGTTCGAGGGCTTGCATCCGATGGTAGAGAGCAACTCCGTCGGAGGGATCGTGCCAGAGGTCGGTGAAAACGTAGTTGTAGCCGCCCTTGCCCATCTCGGTGGCGGCAAAGTCGAAGGCGTCGGCCTGCACTACCGTGATCTTCTTCCCTGCTTCCCCTAAACGGGGACGGACGTAGCCCTCGAAGAGGGCAATCACGTCGGCGTCCCGCTCCACTACGGTCACCGAGTCTACCTCCTCCTTGCGGGCAGTCATATAGGCGAAGTAGCCCAGCCCCAGACCGTAGGTCAGCACCTTTCCGAAGGCCGCCTCTACGTGGGGAGCCATAGTGTTGATCTCGTTGGGAGTGATGAGCATCCACTCCCGTCCCCCCTCCAGCACGCAGGGATAGTCGAATCGCTCCTTAAAATAGCCGATTTGGGGAATGATCCGTCGGTCGGCGCGGGTGTGGGGATCATTCATCACGAAGGCTTCATAGGGTTTGTACGAGAGGGTGCGCAGCTCCCACTTGCCCGCCCGCACGTTGGGAAATTGCACGGCACGGTAATAGGGATCGCTCCGATAGTCCTCTGCAGACAGAGGATGGATCATATCGGGGAAATAGGCGTCGAAAATCTCTCGGTGGAGGCGGTTCTCGTCCACCGACAGCCCCATCAGCGCCGCAATCACCATAGGATAGACCTCCTCAGCGGTAAAGCAGCTGTCGGCAGTCAGCTCGGCGATGCCCGCATCGTCAATGTAGTCGGGATGATCGTTGAGATAATCCGCCCAAAAAGAGAGGATGATCTGATTGAATCTTGCAATCTGTGCCTCGGTGAGCATTCCGTGCACCTCCTTGAAAACTGTATTGGAAGTATTATACCACGCTCTTTTTTTCGCTGTCAAGTCGTACTTTTGCAAAAAATCTGCCACCGAAGCGGATTTTTTAGCAGATCGTCCCGATTCGGTCACGGATTATTCATTTTTATATGATAAAATGGTTATGTATGTGCGTTTATCATTTGAAATGAAGTAATCGACGAAAGGAATTTGATCCAATGCGAAAACTCAGATTTGTTTCCTTCCTGCTGGCAGCCGTTCTGCTGCTCCCTACTCTGTTTGCCTGCAAGGGCAACAAGGACGGCGAGCAGACCACTACCTCTCCCGTGGGCGGTGAGGGCGGCAAGGTCACCACTCCCTACGACCAGCCCGACACCGAAATCACCGATTCCCCCGACGGCTCCACCAAGGTGCTGTACGCTCTGTCCATCCTCAACGCAGGCGATTTCGAGGGCGAAGCCGAGCAGACCCTCTACGGTCAGAACGGCACCTCCCAGATCACCGTGAATCCGTGGGTGGGCTACGAGTTCATCCGCTGGAGCGACGGCAACACCTCCCCCACCCGTCAGGGTGACAAGGGCGAGAAGGGCAAGACCACCGTCATTTACGCCATCGTGGCACCCGTGTATCTGGAAATGCCGGTGATTCACCTCACCACCGAAACCGGCGAGGACGTTTACTCTAAAGAAGAGTACGTGGGCGGCACAATTTCCATCACCAACTGCGAAAAGGAGTTCGCCATCACCGACAGAGCGATGGAAATCCGCGGCAGAGGCAACAACTCCTGGACTTACGATAAAAAATCCTACCGCATCAAGCTGAACACCAAGGAAAACCTGCGGGGAGTAGGCGCAGACGACGGCAAGCATTGGAATCTCATTGCCAACCACTGCGACCAATCCCTCCTGCGCAACTACACTGCGCTGAAATTCGCCGCTATGATGAGCGGAATTGCATATTCTCCTGCTTGTATCAACGTAGAAATGTACATCAACGGTCAGTACAACGGCGTTTATCTGCTGTGCGAGGCCATCCGTGTGGACGATGACCGGGTTGCCATCAGCGAGGAGGTAGAGAGCGGCACCGACATCGGCTTCCTGATTCAGCTCACCAATTACGCCGAAGAGCCCCTCTTCTACGCAGGCGGCAGAAGCTACGAGATCAAGAGCGATCTCTCCAAAGACGAATGGCTGGCTTGGGAACAGACTATGTTCATCGAGGATTACGTGTCCCAGTGCTTCGACACTGTGGAAAGCGGCGATCGGGAGCGGATCGAAGAATTGATGGATCTGAACTCCATCATTGATACCTACATCGTGGAAGAGACGGTGAAGAATCTGGACGTAGGATGGGACTCCTTCTATCTCTACAAGGATGCCGGCGGAAAGCTCTACCTCGGCCCCGTCTGGGACTTCGACCTGTCGCTGGGCAACGCCAACGAGGGCTGCGACACCTTCGTGGATCTCTACGCCGCACAGAATCTCAAGGGTCAGAGCAACCCTTGGTTCTACAATCTGATGGCCTACCACTGGTTCCGTGAGCTGGTGGCAGAAAGATGGGCATCCAAAGAGGTGCAAGACATCGTGAACTCTCTGGACGAGATGATCGAGGAGCAGGCCACCACCTACAACGGCTCCTTCTGCCGTAACTTTGAGGAATGGCAGATCTTCGGTCAGTGTATGAACCGAGAGCCCCGACCCATTCAGAATCTGAAATCTTACAATCAGCATTATCAGTACCTCATCAAGTGGCTGACCTCCCGTGTGGAGTGGATGAACTCCTTCATCGGCAGTGACCGCTACAAAGAGGGCTATAACACCGACGTGGGCGGCGGCATCGTAATTCCTCCCACACCGACCCCCGATCCTTCCTACAAGTTCGAATGCTCCGGCGGCAAGGGAACGGCCTCCGATCCTTATCTCATCTCCAAACCCGCCGACTTCATGAACTTCACCAAGGCGCTGAACAGCGGCAATACCTTCAGCGGCAAGCACTTCCTGCAGACCGCCAATCTGGATATGACCACCGTGAAAGACTACCAAGGCATCGGAAGCAACGGTACTTTCGAGGGCGTTTACAACGGTGGCGGCTACGAAATTCACGCTGTCATCAGCGGCAGAGATCAGTGCATCTT
>JAFTMF010000207.1 GCA_017452565.1 Clostridia bacterium | reverse complement strand
ACGCAATTGCAGATAATCCGGAAAATATCACCAAATACTCGCGTGCTATGATTGTGATGAATTACGAGGACGAGAACGTAAAGGTAGAGGGAATGTTCTATATACACACCAACTTTCTTCTCTCCGATTCTACCCGACGGGCAGAAGAGATCAAGCACGACGGATTGCTCCGCACCTATACGATTTACGTAGATGACGTCGTACTGGCAGACGTTTCGGTGACCGCTAAAGATCCGGGGCAAGCCAATTCGGATCAATATCACCTTGCCGCCATTGAGCAAATGTTGGCAGCACTGAAACAAGCATAACCCCCAAGAGCTGAGTCATTCGACTCAGCTCTTTTTCTTGACACATCCCATCATTTCTGCTATACTGATTAAAAATCCCCCTAAGGAGTGATCGCATATGTGGAAGCAAAAACTGGGACTGGGTATTCTCGGACTGCCCGGAATGACCGTAGCAGACGAAATCCGTGCCTTTAAGAAAGTGGGTTTTGAGGCCTTCTTCACCGGCTGGGACAAAAACAGCCCCGTGGAAGAGTGGGCAGAGGTTGCCCGTGAATGTAATATGATCTATCAATCCATCCACGCCCCCTTCGGCCGTGCCGCCGACATCTGGGGAGCGGACGAGGAAAAGGGCGAGGCCGCCGTCCGTGAGCTCTGCGACTGTCTGGACGCTTGCCGCCGTGCAGGAGTGCCCATTATGGTGGCGCACGCCTTCATCGGCTTCAAGGATCACTCCCCTACCGAAATCGGGCTGGTTCGCTTTGAGCGGGTAGTGCGCCACGCAATGGATTGCGGCGTGAAGATCGCCCTGGAGAACACCGAGGGAATCGAGTATCTGGACGCTCTGCTCTCCCATTTCAAAGAAAACGATGCCGTTGGCTTCTGCTGGGATACAGGCCACGAGATGTGCTACAACTACTCCGAGAATCTGCTGGCACGCTGGGGAGATCAGCTCCTTGCTACCCATATCAACGATAACCTTGGCATCCGGGACTTTTCCGGCGAAATCACCTGGATCGACGATCTTCATCTCCTCCCCTTCGACGGCATCGCCGATTGGGACTACAATATGCTGCGTCTGGCAGGCGCCCGCAAGCCGGAGGTGCTGACCTTCGAGCTGTCTATGCGCTCCAAGCCCGACCGTCGGGAAAACGCACTCTACGCCGCAATGGATCCTATGGACTACATCACCGCCTGCTATATCCGGGCTTGTAAGGTAGCTGCCAAGCTCCCTCGTTGGTCAGTGGAATAATTTGCCCGACAAGCTACCAAAACGGTATTGTTCTTTTTTGTATTTTGATATATTTGCACTTTGGCATATCCGTTTTTTATATTTTTAAACCACTATTTTGTGCTATAATGTAAATAGCATAGTATGCGAAAATATTTTTATGAAAGAGGTATACGACTATGAAGAAGCTTACCGCACTGGTTCTGCTGGCATCTCTGGTGTTCACCTTCGCCGCTTGCTCTACCGATGACTCCGGCGTTACCACCACCACTCCCGCAGCTACCACCACCACTAAGCCTACTACCACTACCAAGAAGCCCGCTGATCCGCTCCCTCCCATTTCTGATGATGAAGGCGACTGGAAGGAAGATCTCTGCGAGCTCTACATCCCCTACGGTACCGCTACCATCGACGGCACCAAGGATGACTCTTGGGCGAACGCTGCAACCGTTACTCTGGACAAGGTAAAGAAGGATAACCCCGCTGCAGACACCGCTGTTTCCGCAAGCGTAATGTGGAACGAAGAAGGTCTGTTCTTCCTGTTCGAGATCACCGACTCTGAGATTTTCCAGGGCGGCGCAGTTGGCGACTACAACAACGATAGTATCTACCTGTACGTTTCCGAAGATCCCGACGCAAACATCAACGATTTCAATATGTTCGGCTCCGGCATCTACCAGTTCGCTCTGATCAACGAAGAGCTGGAAATGCTCCCCAGAAAAGGCGCTGACGGCACCACCAACCTGAGCATCGAGAGAGCTTACACCGTTACCGATACCGGTCTGCTCATCGAGTTCAAGTACAAGCCCGTACAGAACCCCGTTGCCGCAGGCAACTTCCTGCTGCTGGACTACCAGTACAACGACTCCGGCGCATCCGGCACCCGTAAGGGCGGCATGGGTTGGTACAACGGTACCGACACCAACGCAGACGTTATGCTGTGGGCAGTTGTAAAGCTGCTGGCTCAGGGCGAGAACGCTCCCGCGTAAGTAAATAGCCAATCAAAAAACTCTCCTTCGGGAGAGTTTTTGATTGGCATCTATTGTTTTCATCCTAAAAAATCCGTCCACTTTCCCAAAAAAGAACTTGACAACCGCTCCGTCTTATGCTATAATAGATTCGCTGATTTGCGCATGGTACGCTAATGTGGCTCAGTTGGTAGAGCAGCTGATTCGTAATCAGCAGGTCGCGGGTTCGAGTCCCGCCATTAGCTCCACAAAGAAAACCGCTTTCAGCGGTTTTCTTTTATTTTACGATAGTTTGACGAGGTTTTATGAAACTGACCGACCTTTCGGTGATCCGCTCCCTTTTGGGAGAAGAGGGCACCTCCTTCAAAAAGAAATACGGCCAAAACTTTCTCACCAACGAATCGGTGGTAGAGCGCATTGCCGCCTCCGCACTCCCCGACGTCCCCGATCCCGAGGAAAAGCTGGGCATTTTGGAAATCGGCCCCGGCATCGGCGTTCTGACTCAAAAGCTCTCCGCCGTGGCGTATAAAGTCACCGCCGTGGAAATCGACACCACCCTGCTCCCCATTCTGGAGAAAACCCTTGCCGACTGTCCCAACGTCCACGTGGTGAACAATGATATTATGAAGGTAGATCTCCCCGCCCTGATTGCCGAAGAGTTTACCGATTGCACCCGTCTGGCAGTCTGCGCCAACCTCCCCTATTACATCACCACGCCCATTCTGATGGCCCTCTTAGAGTCGAAACTCCCCTTCTCCTCCATCACCGTTATGGTGCAAAAAGAGGTGGCAGAGCGGCTGTGCGCCCCTGCAGGCAGCGATGCCTACGGCGCTATCACGGCAGTGCTCACCTACTACGGCGTACCGAGGCGGCTGTTTACCGTCAGCGCCGGCAACTTCGTCCCCGCTCCCAAGGTGGACAGCGCCGTGGTGCAGATCAAGCTCCACAAAGCTCCTCCCGTGGAGGTGGAAAGTGAGGCTAAACTCTTCGCCGTCATCAAAGCGGCCTTCGGACAGCGCCGCAAGACCCTGCAAAACGCCCTTTCCTCCCTGCCCGGGGTGAGCAAAGAGCAAATCGCCTCTGCCATTGCCGAGGCAGGCTTTGCCCCCACCGTCCGCGGAGAAGCGCTGGATCTCGCCGCCTTCGCCAAGATCGCCAATTTGCTGTAAAAAAGAGCCGATCAGACTCCCAAAGAGTCTGATCGGCAATTTTGTTTGCTTATTCTTCGTAAGAAATGTTCATCTGATATACGTCGTAGTAAGCAATCAGCTGAAGCACGATTACCACGCCTGCGGGCTGCATAGCGTCGTCATCGAAGTAATCCTTGTCCCAGAAGTCCTTACCGGGAGAGCAGAAGAAGGGATCGTACTGGCCGTTCTTGTCCTTGGTCAGCAGAGTCTGATCCATTACGTTCTTCATCAAGGTCATATAAGTGCTCTTGCCGGGCTTGGTTTCCACGTATTTTACAATACCGCGGGTAGACCAACCTACACACCATGCCTTGTAGATGGGATTACGCTTCATCGTAACCTTCATATTCTCGCCGGTACCGGTTGCGCTGAACATATGGTTGGCAATTGCTCTGGAAGAAGCGGTTGCCAGCTTCAGATACGCCTTATCCTGAGTGATTTCATACATCAGGCAGGAAGCGTAGAGCATAGTACCCTGGTCGTATGCAGGCTGCCAAGGATCGTTGACACCTGCGAAGTAGATGCCCTTGCCGTCGCGCAAAGTATCGTTTACCCAATCGTACAAGAGCTTGCCGCGCTCGAAGTAAATCTCTTCGCCGGTAAGCTGATACATCCACAGATGAGAGATTGCAGCAGGGCCGTTGGTACAAACGCCCTTGTTGCTCTTACCGTTGTCGGAGTAGAGCTTGCTCCAGTAGATACCGCCGCCCTGATAATCGTCATAGCCGGTCCACAGGAACTCCAGAATCTCCTTTGCACGCTTCAGATAGTCCTCTTTGCCGAACTGCTCGTAGGCTTTCAGGTAACGCAGACAAATCCACGCGTTATCGTCATAGTAGAAGTCGCCCTTGTTACCGGCAGAGGAGTTATAATATGTAATACCGGTAAATCTGCCTGCGGGAGTGTTCAGGGTTGCGTTGGTAACCTTATACTTATCGAAGCCGTGATCCAGCATATCGATATAGCAATCCTTGATCTTCTTGTTCTCGGGGAACAGCACGTAGGACTCGCACAGCGCCTCTACGAAGGCTGCAACAGGCCAAACGTAGTTGGTGCCGCCGTTGGTCAGGGTGAATCGGATGGTGTGGGTGCGCTTGTTGTAGTAGTTGTCGATGGTCTCTTCCATCAAAGTTTCGGCAGCCTTGGCATAGGGGTTGGATGCCAGCAGAGCAGCGTAGTCGGGTGCCGGCTCTTCGGGCTTGGTGGTGGTAACCGTAGTAGTGGTGGTAGAGCCCTCTTCTTGCTTCGTGCAGGCCATCAACGTGGGCAGCAACATCGTGCCCGCCAGCACCAGCGCAAGAATCGATTTGATTCGCAGATTCATAGTTTCCTCCGTAATATTAAGATATTTATATTTTATCATAGATTTTCTTATTTGTCAACTTATGATATACTATTTCCGCAAAATCAAGTCAATCAAAATGCTCAGCGCCCCATTGCCGGCTAATTTCGATATCAATCCCCACAAACAAAAAAGAACCGAGGCTTTCGCCTCGGTTCCAATTAGTTATACGATGATTATACTCTCTTCTTAGAGAATACTGCAACGCCCAGCAGAGAAACTACTGCCAGAACTACCAGTGCAACTACGGAGTCGCCGGTAGGAGCGGGCTCGGTTGCAGGAGGAGGAGTTACAGGCTCGGTTGCGGGGAGCTTGGGAATGGACTGGCCTCTCTCCAGAACTTCGCCACAGTCGGAGCATACGGTGTCGCCGGTGTAACCTTCAGCGTCCTTAGTAGCCTCAACCTTACCCTCAACCTTGGTGTTGGTGTGCTTGCAAGCGGGAGCTACGCCGTTGTATTCAACTGCGCCAACAACATCCTCAACCTTATAGCGGTTGTGCTCAACCTCAGCGCCTTCCAGCATAACCAGCTCTTCGATCTGGTAGTAGCCGCCGTTACCCTTATTGCTGTTTACTTCCAGCTTAAAGTACTTATACTCAGCGTCAGCCATAACCTTTACTGCAAATGCGGCATTATTAACGTTTTCGATACCTGCATCAGCGGTAGAAAGCAGTTCGGTCCAATTGGAGTTGTCGTTAGAACCATAGAGTTTGATTTCCTTGGGTGCACGGTTGGTCCAGTTGCCGTCGTCATCGGTATAGAATACCAAGTAAGAGGGCTTCGCGCCGTCAGCAGCCTCGAAGGTGATGGTCATAGCGCCGGGCCAGTTGCCTTCCAACTTAGCACCTGCGGTAGCATCGCCGGTCTGGCTGTCAACCAGATTACCTACATTGCCGAAGGATGCGCCACTACCGTTAACGGTTGCAGCAGCGTTGGACAGAGTAACTTTGGTAGAAGCGTCTACGATGGGAGCGTCATCGCTAACAAAAGTAGAGCGATTCTTAACTGCGTTGATGGTAGCGGATACGAAGTAATCCTTGTAAGCACCCTCGGAGGTAACTTTCAGCTCCAGCAGAGACTGATTGGGAACGTAGTTCTCAGCCACGATGGTGTACATCTTGGTTTCGGAATCGTATGCGGTTACGGTGAAGGTAGCGGTGTTGCCGTGATCGTCGTGGCATCTGCCCTCGAAGGTGGTGCCGATTTCGAAGCCGGGATCGGTGTTGAAGATGATCTCAGCGGTAACGGTCTTTGCCTTAGCGTCGCCTACAACCTTAGCGTAGGAGGTGCCCAGAGCGTTGATGGAAGCCTTGAAGTTCAGGATAACGGTGTTGCCGTCCTTGTCGGAAACCAGCAGAGTGTTGATGCCGGGAACTACGTCTGCGCCAACTACGCCGATCTGAATCCAGCCGCCGGCAACCTTGCCGTTTTCGCCGTAATCAGCTTCACGAACTGCACAGTGCTTTTCGCCCAGGTAGCCGTTGTTGAAGTAAGCGGTCTTGCCGTTTACAACAACAGTCAGCTCAGAAGAGTTAGCAGCGTTCAGACCTGCGGTAGGATACATATTGCCATCCAGGAAACCGCAACCGGTGTTAGCGGAGTTGCCGTAGTAACCTGCTGCATTGGTGGTCTGATAGTTCTTAATTACGAAGGAGGTGAAGGTGCAGCCGGATGCGGGCTGTTCCTTTGCACGAACGCCGCACAGAGTACCGGTCAGAGGAGACTCGGTATCGTCGATGGTATTGGTCAGAGTGCCGTTAACGTAAACGTTGATGAGGCCCTTGCCGTCCCATTCAGCGGCGAGTTCAACACCTGCGGTAACGTCGATGCCCATGTCATCCAGGTCAACCTGCTTTTCGCCGGGGATGATGTCTCTCCAACCGGGGTTGCCGCCGTGCTTACCAACTTCGGAAACGCGAACGCGGTTGCCTTCGTCTACAAACAGCCAGTAGCAAACCATGTCTTCGCCTTCCCAGAATGCACGGTCGTTGTCAACGTCGGTCAGACAGAAGATGATACCGTTGCAGGAATTGGAAGCCTGATTGGTCTTGATGGTAGTGGTGAGCTTACCTGCGGGTACTTCGTTATCGAATACGTAGTAGCCCTGATCGCATCCGCCGTTCAGAGACAGCCCGGCGTCAGAAACGGTCCATGTTTTGAGGTGAGGCTCGGTGGGCTGACCGTAAACGTCAGCGCCGTCAGCGGTCTTTGCAACCGGAACGAGTACGCTTTCTTCTGCAGAAACCGCAAATACGGGCAGCAGACAAACGACCATTGCGATTACAAGCAAAAGGGAAAATGTCTTTTTCATAAATTTCCTCCTGAAATTTAATCGGTCATTGCCGATCATTGGTGTATATATTTTAACACACCGTTCACAATTTGTCAAAGATTTCGCTCATCTTCTTCATTCCCCACGCTGACGAATTTTTGCACATTTTTTTGTGCAACATCAACAAATATTGTACTGTAGATACTGTAATGCAAGACAATTCTCCAAAAAAAAAAGAACCGAGGCTTTCGCCTCGGTTCAATTAGTTATACGATGATTATACTCTATTCTTAGAGAATACTGCAACGCCCAGCAGGGATACTACTGCCAGAACTACCAGTGCAACTACGGAGTCGCCGGTAGGAGCAGGAGTTACGGGCTTGGTAGCGGGCAGCTTAGGAGTGGT
>JAFTMF010000021.1 GCA_017452565.1 Clostridia bacterium | reverse complement strand
TTAAGAATTGTTTCTGTCAGATTCATAGATTACCCTCACAGTAAACCCGTTGAGGGGTCAGTTCAAGCTGACCAGCAGATCATCTGCATTGACCGATGCGCCCTTGCTGACGTTGACGGAGGCAACCACGCCGTCCTGAGGAGCGAAGATTTCGTTTTCCATCTTCATTGCTTCCAGAATGGCAACGATATCGCCCTTCTTTACAGATGCGCCAACGGAAACCTTTACGTCCAAAATCGTACCGGGCATAGGAGCCTTGATGGAAACGGCGCCTGCAGATCCGGTAGCCACAGGAGCGGCAGGAGCTGCCTTGGGAGCAGGTGCAGCTGCAACGGGAGCGGCTTTGGGAGCAACAGGAGCTGCAACAGGAGCAACGGGAGCGGCGCCTGCGGCAACCTCTTCCACTTCTACTTCATATACGATACCGTTTACGGTAACATTAAACTTTCTCATAATAAATTCCTTTCTTTCGATGGGATACCGATTGACTCAGTTTTGATTCCAGTGAGCGGCAGTGCCCACTTTCTTAAAGGAGACTACTCTGAAGCCGTTGATAGAGTGAGAGGAAGCCTTTGCCTCTTCCAGATAAACGGCCAGAGCGGCGGTAATAGCGGCAACGATTTCGTCATCGCCGGCAGACGGAGCTTGCTGCATTGGCGCTGTTTGCTGTACGGGAGCAGCAGGCGTTTCCACTACGGGAGCGGGTGTCTGTACCTTGGGCTTTGCGGGAGCTTCTTGTCCACGGCGCGCAACTGCACCGAAAACTTCCAAAATCAGCCAAAGGAGAGCCAGCACCGCAAAAATGACTACTATACCCATCAGCACGCCGATGCCCATATAGTTCAGCCGATCACCCCAGCTAAGGGTGTCGGACAACAGATTCAGCATCATATGGATCCTCCTCAGAAGGGTAGCTTGGAGTGCTTACGGCGGATATCGCCCTCAGCCTTGGACCAGAGCATCATACAAGCGGAGATGATGCGCGCGCGCAGCTCTTCGGGAGCTACCACGTCGTCTACCTCGCCTACTCTTGCGGCAGCCTCGGCAGATGCCTTCTCGGTAGTCCAAACCTGTTTCTTCTCAGCACGCATTGCAACGGGATCGGCAGAAGCCTTGATCTCGTCGCCGTACAGGAACTGTACTGCAGCATCGGGTTCGATTACCGAAATCTCGGCAGTAGGCAGAGCCAGTACCATATCTGCGCCTACCGAGCGAGAGCCCAGCAGAGTGAAGGCAGCACCGTATGCCTTACCAACCACTGCGGTTACCTTCGCACAGGTTGCACCGGCGTAAGCGGCAGCCAGACGTGCATATTCGGGGGCGTCGGGAGCGTTTTCAGCATCCACGGATGCATCAATACCGATGGTATTCACCAGCGTAACTACGGGGATAGAGAAATTATCGCAGAAGGTAATAAACTGTGCGATCTTGCGGGCTGCCTTGGGAGTGAGAGCGGCGCCTGCGTTGTTGGCAATCACACCTGCGGTCATAGAGCCCAGAGAAGCAATGGCAACTGCAACCTCGGAAGCGCAGGTTTCCTTCAGAAGAGTGTAGGTGCCGTTATCGGCAATGGCAGACAGCAGAGCGTTCGCATCGGCCGCAGATGCTACCTCGGGGGTAGGACGGCTGAGATCGTCGCCTGCTTCGATATAAGCCAGACCCTGACGGTTGTTCTGAGGAATCATTGCCACCAGCGCTCTTGCTTTAGCGATAGCAGAAGCGGAATCGGGGCAAACCACGTCGATCACGCCATTCTTGGCAGCGGTAGCGATGGTTCCGGCGCCTTCTGCACCGGCATTCTTCTGCACGTTGGGAGGGCAGATGTAGTAGGACGCACCTTCCGATGCAACTACCAGGTCAAACATAGAAGCTGCGGTAGCGGACAGACCGGCACATACACCGTCGATCACGGCGATCTGGGGAACAACGCCCGAGACGTCGCTGATCTTCTTGAGGAGGCTGCCAAATGCGGCCAGTGCTGCGGAGCCTTCCTCCACCTTTGCACCTGCAGATGCGAATACGCCTACCACGGGAGCACCGCATTTCTTTGCCTGATCGTAAAGATCACAGATTTTCCGGGATTCGATAGTACCCAGTGCGCCCTTGTCGCGGTCATAAGCCTGCGCAAAGGCAAAGGTGAGTGCGCCGTCCACGGCGCCGTAGCCGCAAATTACGCCCGCATAAGCCTTGTCGCTGAGGTAAGCACCCAATTCCACGAAGGTTCCTTCGTCAAACAGAGCGTTCAGTTTCTCATACGCCAAACCTGTACGGGTCAGCGGACTGATCTGATTATTCATATTGTTCTCCTTCTCTCGACAGCCTGCAAAATCGCGCCGTCCGCTGTCGGTGAACGGCAGAATGGAGGATGACGGATCAAACAACCTTATCCCCCAGTTTATATTCTATTATACAATATCCGATTCGTTTTTGCAAGTATCTTGCAACAAAAAAACCAAAATCTTGAAAAATTTTGGATGGCTCATCAAATTTTCCAAGCAGAGCGATAGCGGGTAAGGGTGTGCCCGTCGCAGAGAAAAACCAGCGTACCCTGTCGGTCGGTTCGATAGACCATAGCGCCCATTGATTTCAGTTTTTCCACCGTTGTGGGAGCAGGATGGCCGAAGTTATTGTCCGCAGAGGCGGAGATAACAGCAATATCCGGACTAACCGCCTGCAAAAACAATTCGGCGGACGAATACGCAGATCCGTGATGAGCTACCTTCAGCAGATCCACGTTCAGATAGTCTGACATCTGCTCTACCAGCATCACTTCTTCCTCCTCTTCCGCATCGCCGGTAAAGAGGAAGGAGCGCTCGCCGTAATCGACCCGCAAAATCATACTGCGATTCTCTGATTCTTCGTCAGTAAGCGGCCCCAGCACAGCAAAGTGGACGTCTCCTATGGTGAAGGCGTCTCCGGCTTGGACCTCTCGCAGATCAAGATTGCAATTTTTCGGTGCTTCGCCGGCATATAACACCCCGCCGATGGCAATTGCATCCGATAGTACCGCAAGTCCGCCTGCGTGGTCATCGTGATTGTGGGAGAGGATCACCAAATCCAGCGCTTTCACATCCCATTTCGCCAAGTGGGCGAGAATCGCTTCCCCGCTCTCTTCGGTGCCGGTATCAATCATAATCCGCTCGCCCGTGGGCAGAACGAGCAGTGCCGCATCTCCCTGCCCTACGTCGATGAAATGAAGTTGGAGCTTTCCTTCGGTTAGCCGAAGGTGCGAATGATTCTGCCACGCCCACAGACCCACCGATCCGGCAACAGCCAAAAGGGCCAGTAAAACGGACAAGCCGATTTTTAGTTTGTTCTTCATACTCAAATCCAAAAAGGACACCGAGGGGTTCGGTGTCCTATATTGTAGTTTTGCTTATTTTTTCATTGCAATGGCTTCTTTTGCCTTGCAAGCGATGTTTTCTGCGGTGAGTCCGTAGAACTCCAGCAGTGCGGGAACCTTACCGGAACGGCCGAACTGATCCTCTACACCGACACGGCGCATCGGAACGGGCAGGCCTTCGCACAGCACCTCTGCTACCGCAGAACCCAGGCCGCCGATGATGTTGTGCTCTTCGGCAGTTACCACTGCACCGGTCTTTGCGGCAGATGCCAGCAGGAGATCACGGTCGATGGGCTTGATGGTGCAGATGTCGATAACCTCTGCGGAGATACCCTCGTTTGCCAGCAGCTGCTTAGCATTCAGGGCTGCTTCCAGCATAATACCGGTTGCCACGATGGTCACGTCGGAACCCTCGGCGAGGATCTGACCCTTGCCGATTTCGAACTTGAAGGTGTTCGCGTCGAACAGCACCGGTACGGGTGCGCGGCCAAATCGCATATAAACAGGGCCCTTATGCTCAGCGGCGGCACGGAGAGCGGCTTTGGCCTCTACGTCGTCACCGGGGTTCAGCACTACCATATTGGGGATGGTGCGCATAATGCCCATATCCTCCAGACACTGGTGGGTAGCGCCGTCTTCGCCTACGGTGATACCTGCGTGAGTAGCGCAGATCTTCACGTTCAGCTTGGGATATGCCACGCCGTTGCGAACCTGATCAAAGGCTCTGCCCGATGCGAACATTGCGAAGGAGGAGCAGAAGGGGATCTTTCCGCAGGTAGCAAGACCTGCCGCAACTGCCACCATATTCTGCTCTGCGATGCCGCAGTCGAAGAAACGGTCGGGGTATGCTTTCTTAAAGTAAACGGTTTTAGTGGACTCGGCAAGGTCAGCATCCAGTACCACGATTTCGGGGTACTTAGCGCCCAGCTCTACCAGACCGTTGCCATAGCTTTCTCTGGTTGCAATCTTCTCAGCCATTGAGGGACACCTCCCATGCGTTCAGTTCGTTCATGGCCTGCTCGTACTCCGGAGTCTTGGGAGCGTTGCCGTGCCACTTGTAGTTGTTTTCCATATAGGATACGCCCTTGCCCTTTGCGGTCTTGCAAATGATGGCGGTGGGCTTGTCCTTGACGGTGCGCGCCTCGTTCAGGGCTGCTTCGATCTGCTCGAAGTCGTGGCCGTCGATGACAATGGTGTGCCAGCCGAAGGCTTCAAATTTCTTATCAAAGGGAGTAGGATTCATAACGTCGGTGATGTTACCGCCGATCTGGAGGCCGTTGAAGTCGATCATCGCTACCAGATTGTCCAGCTTATAGTGAGCGGCCAGCATAGCGGCTTCCCAAACAGAGCCCTCCTGACACTCGCCGTCGCCGAGAGCGGTGTACACACGGTACTTGCCGCGGCCTGCCAGTGCCATACCGCAAGCGGCGGAGATGCCCATACCCAGAGAACCGGTAGACATATCTACGCCGGGAACGCCCTTCATATCGGGGTGACCCTGGAAGATGCTATCAATCTGACGGAAGGTTTCCAGCCCCTTCACGTCGAAGTAGCCCTTCAGACCCAGTGCAGCATAGTAGGCGGGGGAGCAGTGACCCTTAGACAGCACGAAGCGGTCACGCATAGGATCAGCGGGGTTTTGGGGATCGACCTTCATCTCTGCGAAGTACAGATAGGTGATGATGTCAGCCAGAGACAGCGATCCGCCGGGATGGCCGCTCTGTGCCTTGTAAACGGCAGTCAGCGCCCATTTGCGGACGTTTACGGCTGTTTTTTTCAGCTCTAACAGTTTAGTAGAATCCATGTTATCCTCCGGATTGTTTGATGGGGGTGCGCATAATGCGACAGTATATGATTTATTATAGTCTATTTTCCGACACTTGTCAACAGATTCGGCGAGAATTTTGTGATTTCTCGTATTTTTATTTTGTGCGGTTTATAGACTGCTCATAACCATTGCAAACCACGCATTGATTATATAAGTGCTGAAAATTAAAATAATAACCGATCGAAGCACTACGCTTTTCAATTCGGCGCGAATCATTTTATGGATATCCGATTCCGGCATCCCGACCGACAAATAGACCTGCGTTACTCTTTTGCGTGCAAAAAATTGCACCCGCGCCATCAAAAAGGCTTGCAAGAATCCCACTACGGTCAAGACTGCAAAACTAATCCCTAATAATGCAAAAATCTGCTCCAATGCAGAAAGTGCAGCATCAATCTCTCCCTGCTGATAGGTTTCAAACAGGACGTTCGTGTTCCCTACGTACCAAAACAGCAAGATTGCCAAAATAGGATACATTGCCGCCAAGGCAAAGGTCAATGCGATTTCATTGTAGGTTTTGGAATGATAATCAACGCTTTTTTTCGCCAAGCGTTTTATCAATGCTTGTTCTCGATAGGTACGGGATTGACGATAACTATGCTTTTGCTGAGATGCTTTGAGATTGTGCTTTTTCACAGATCCAATTAC
Organism: Clostridia bacterium; assembly: GCA_017452565.1. Classification (GTDB taxonomy): domain Bacteria; phylum Bacillota; class Clostridia; order Oscillospirales; family CAG-272; genus CAKSQF01. The sequence goes on along the minus strand of JAFTMF010000021.1, from coordinate 6,318 downwards.
CGAACGGCGTTTGATGCCCATTTTAGGCAGTAAATTGCTGAGAATGATCATTCCGATTCCTATTGCAATCATAGCTATAGCCACCATTGCATATAGCATCAGTTCAGCCGAATCAACTGTTTTTCCTACTTCAAGGCCACTCTCAATCAGAATGCAGAAAATCGTTCCGACTCCAACTCCTAAAACGACCGACGGAATATACAAAACCAGAATATCTATCCAAATTAGCTTTCGGATTTGACGATTTACAGCACCAACGCTGGTCAAAACTGCAAGTGTCTGCGCATTTTCCTCTTGACGCACTCCAAAATGCATTCGCATTGTAAGTAAAGCCAGCAAAGCCACGCATACAACTGTAATATTCACACCGCTTCTGACATTGGCAAGAAACATTTGAAATGGCAAAGCGCTATACTCTGCTTCTTGGATTGGTAGAATCCGCAACTCCAAAAACAAAAGAAAAGAGATCACCAACGTGGAAACAAAGATTGCAACCATCAGCAAAATGCTTTTTCCAAGATCACGCTTGATTCTTCGCAGAGCAATTCGAGTGATGGGTGACATTATCATTGCCTCCGATCCTCTATGATTCTGCCATTGGAAATCTCAATCACACGTTTGGCTTCCCGCGCAACGAGTTCGCTATGCGTAACCACCAATATCGTAATGCCGTGTTCTTCATTCATAGACTTCAGCAGTCTGAGCACCTCGGCACTGTTCTCGCCATCCAGATTTCCCGTGGGCTCATCGGCAAGTATAACAGATGGTCTGTTAAACAAAGCTCTTGCGATTGCCACCCGTTGCTGCTGGCCGCCCGACAATGCTGACGGATAGGCTTGCTCCCTTCCGCTGAGCCCGACCATCTGCAAAATCTCCGCAAGCCATCCCGTATCTATCTCCCCGCCGTCCAATTCGGTGGGAAGTGTAATATTTTCACTCACATTGAGTTCGGGGACCAGATTGTAAAACTGATAGATCACGCCGATTTTTCGTCGGCGCAACAGAGCTGCTTTTTTGCCGGACAGTTTGGCAATATCTGTTCCTTCCAGCATAATACTTCCCGTATCGGGAGTATCCAGTCCGCCAATCATATTTAGGAGAGTGGTTTTACCTGAACCCGATTTTCCAACGATTGCAATAAACTCGCCTTTTTTGATCTGCAGCGACAGATTATCCAGCGCAATGATTTCACCGTCAATCGTAGAGTATTTTTTATTCAGATGTTTAATTGTTAACATAAGATCCTCCCAATTGGCGGTTATTTAACAGTTTACTGCCTAATTCCAATGCACTTGTAACGAATCCTCATCGAGCCGTTTTGGGGATCTCCCCCACCGCTGAAAGCTTTATTCCTCTGCAACCCATTCGTCGGGAATATACAAAATCGCAAAAGGATCGCTATTGTCCCCTACTGCAGAATAATGGGCAATCTCCAGCGAATCGGCATCTGCAGAAACGGCAGTATGACATACCACTTGATCGAACAGAGCTATCCACTCGGATTGTGTTTTCGGCGATGTGGGTGCAAACTCCCAAATGCATTTGTTCAGCCGAGCATTCTTCCAATAAGGTTCGCTTTGCGTCGAGCGAACGAAAAAGTCTTCTTTTTCCACAAATATTTGAGCAATACGGTTGCTGATTTCCGCAGATAGCTCTTTGGAGACGATCAGCGTAAACGTAACGATGGGATTCATTTCTTCTTCCGCTCCCTGAGCCTTACAAAAAACTCATCCAACAACGCTTTGCACTTCTCCTCTCCCACGCCTGCCACTACCTCGGGGGTGTGAGGAAAGCCCGCTTCTCGCAGGTCACAGAGTCCGCCCATACCGCCCGCTTTGGGATCGGGTGCACCGTAGACTACCCGCTTGATCCGTGCAGAGAGGATCGCTCCCGTACACATCAGACAAGGCTCCAGCGTCACGTAGAGGGTGGCTTTATGCAGCCGCCAGCCACCGAGAGTTTTGCAAGCAGCATCGATGGCAGAAATCTCGGCGTGACCAAGGGCATTCTTGCCGCTCTCACGGGTATTGTGGGTACGAGCGACCACGCCCTTCCCCTCCCACACGAGGATGGCACCGACGGGGACTTCGTCTTTTTCAAGGGCTTTTTTTGCCTCTTCCAGCGCAAGGCCCATATACGCCGCATCCATTGCTGCCTGCGGATCAAACTCCGCTTCGGCTGTTACGGCGACGTTTTTTTCATCCATAGTCTAACTATATTCTCCTAATTATTTCTCAAAATCTCCTTTGGGCGGCAATCATCACCGCCGTATAGTTCGGGCATAGCCGTCGATACTACAAACAATCGTACACAAAGGAGATCAAAATGAAATTGCTGCTTCAAACGCTTCCCATTCCCACGCCCGTCCTGCTCTTTACGCTGGGCGCTGTGGGCTATCCGATCATCGAATTGCTCTGGCGAGGGCGCACCCATTGGACTATGGCCTTGGCAGGCGGTCTGTCGATGGTGCTCCTGCTGATGATCAGCCGCACTTCTCTTCCCTTTCCGCTGATGTGGCTGGCGGGGGCGCTTGCCATCACGGCAGTAGAGTTTGCCATCGGATGTATCGTCAACCGCTGGCTTCACTTAGGCGTGTGGGACTATTCCGCACTTCCGATGAATCTGTTGGGGCAGATTTGCCTGCCATTCACAGCGGTATGGTTTGCGCTCTCCATCCCCGGCATCGCCCTCTGTCAATGGATCGAGCGACTTACTGTCAGTTAGTGGGTAGTTTCGGGATGGCGTCATCCATCCATTTCGCGCGCTTGGATAGAAAATCTCGCAAATATTGCAGCTGCTTTTCGTAGGTGTTTGCAGTTGCGCACCATTTTGCCTGATAGCCTGCGCTGATATTCCAAATATCCCACACCTTGAAATTCTCTTGCTGAGAGCCGTCCAGCAGCGCGCCGTACGAATCAATCGTGTCGTTGGCAACTGTTAAAAGCTCATCCCGAACCTCTTCCCAACGCTCTGCAAGACGCTGGCAAAACTCTTTGTCTCGCAAGAGATAGGTACACCAGTTGTACTGTACGTAAGCATCTTTTTCGTCACTGCCAACAGTCACCCAGTTGTCGTATTTTTTGTTATCTCGGGAGAAGTTGCCAAAAGCCAAATCAAAGTCCCAGATGGGGCCCATTCGGATCTTTCCGCCCTTCTCTTTGGTAAGGAAACAGCTGCGACGGAAGCAGGAATCCACATTGTAACTCAGCTCATGCAGAATGATCCAATCCACGAAGCTGTCCACGTCGATGTATTTTTCGTAGCCTTCTCCCTTTTTGATGGCATCCTCTGCTTTTTGGAAATAATCGGTGATAAACGCCTTTTGCGCCTCGGTGATTTCTTCAAAATCGGGAGATTTGAAGGTAGCAAAGCGAACCAATCTTCCATCAGTATGGAAATAGTGCACCCCGTTAACGTCGCCGGTCATATTCATACCGCCGATTTCCAAAAGATAATCGGTGTCAGGATCAGTAGAACCTTCCTCGATATCCACTCTGCCGTTTGCAACTTCCATATGCTCACCCAGTGCATATACGCCTCGATATTCGCCGTTGACAAACAGATCCACGGGATAGGAGTGAGGCGACCAGGTAATGTGATCCAGCACTCTGCCCAGTTCATAAGCGAGAGTATTGCGAATCAGCGATTTATCGGCATAATTGGCAAGGAGAATCCAGTCTTTATTATCATCCAAGCCCAGCAGAGATGCCTTTTTATCCAATTTGATTTTATACGGCTTCTTGTCCCAAAGCCAAGTAGAATTACCTCGCCCGCGAATCGTTCCGCTCACCGCGCCGATGGATTCATATTCCTCTGCTCCGGTGCAATCGAGGGAGAAGGTCATTGGAGTAGTCAGCTCGCGGTCAATGGCATCCACCGCCACTCCGTCAGCAAGGTTGATATTGACGATAGGCAATTGATACACTTTGCGATCCACAATAAGCTGATAGGACTTCACCCAACCGTTTTCGTCGGTTACGATGCAGATGGGCTGATTCATCAAGTTGACACATCCGTCAACAGTGGATGGGAGAATGGTAACACTTCCCCCTTGTGCCTGTCCGATCAAGCGCGCTGAGGACAGGGTTGCCAGATCTGCGTAAGTCTGGTAATCCAGTTTGAGGGTAGCGGTTCGCTCTTCCTCATTGATTGAAAACGAAAGGTCTTTTGCCAGTCGTGGATTATCGGTGGTCGATAGCACCAATGAGGTCAATAATCCGGTTCCCTCGGGAGCGGGTGGAGTGGGAGGATCCGGTTCAGTTGTGGGCGGCAGCTGAGTAGAGGGCAGCTTGTCGGTAGTAATAGGAGCAGATGTGATCGGATTTGCCGGTGGATCGGTAGTAACGATAGCTTCGGATGTACCGGTGGTAGTCCCGACCACACCGGTTGCAGTTGCAGTAGTGGTAGTTATTTTATTACTATCTGACTGACAGCCCAGCAGAAGGGTTGCCATCAGAATTGTTATGCCAATGACACAAAAACGTCGCATATGTTATCTCCGTTGAACAATAGAATCGGTTTTAGTATAACAGAAATTACGATATCTGTCAATAGCCGACCGTCTGCGATAGTGCAAACTGAATTGGAGATTTTTTGAAAATCCAATTGACAAATGGGGGAATTTGTGCTATACTTACCATCGGCGATAGGTTGTGTCGCCGAGAGAATATCGAGGTGTAACTCAGTTGGTAGAGTGCCTGCTTTGGGTGCTAAAGGTCGCTACCCGATCCCCTCTTCAAAAAAGCGAGGAAACGCGAGAAAAACGGAGGAAAAACGAGCATTTGCCGTTTGACCTACCCTCGCAAAAGTGGTTTGACCACAATTTTGACCAGTTCTGTGAGAACTACAATTTCATAAGTTTTTTCACCATCGAGGTGTAGCGCAATTGGTAGCGCGCCTGGTTTGGGACCAGGATGCTGCAGGTTCGAGTCCTGTCACTTCGACCAAAAATCGACCGTTTTTAAGGCTTAAATCCCTTGAAAACGGTCATTTTTTCAATATTCTGCACAATTTCTGATTTCGCAGAAAATTTTGACCACAATTTGACCAGTACAGAACTGGTCAAATTTGATGAACCTCGATATGTATTTACTGCTCTTTCCTTGGAGCAATCAATGCAAGCAATTTTAGCGCGATCTTTTGCAGGTTCAAGTAAAAAAACAGCAATTGTCCTTGTGATCGAAGGAAAATAAACGCCGAAAGTGGTTTTCATCACTTTCGGCGTTCTTTTACTTTGTTGCATGCAGACGTACAATATCTCTCATGATATGTAGGATAAAATCAAACCATGCAATGATTCCAATCTTTTTGGGATATCCATTCTCTCTCACAAAGAGCATAGCTTTGATTATTACTTCGGGGCTTTCGTTTGGATATAAGCTTTGAACATATTCCACGTCCATTCCTGTTGTATCGTATTTCATTTTTCCTCCAAGTGAAAACAGCGCCGAGAGCAAATGTCTCGGCGCTGTAGTTTTGTTACAGGCTCATGCCTTTCATCTGTTCTTTCTCTGCTTGTATTTGCTGACGAACCTCCACGATCATCTCATCGAGGAGCCGTTCGCATTCTTCTCTTGTTTTGGCGTACACGTTATGAGCTTCGCGCTTACCCTGGGCATTGGTTGGAGTGAACCTTCCTTCCCAAAGATTTTCGCTGATCTGATAGATCCCTCCGGTACCGCTTTTTCTGATTTTGCCTTGTTTGGGCTTAAAGTCAGTCATCGTGCGCTCGCGTTTTTCGGGCTTCGGGACGTCGTTTTCTTTGACAGCAGTGTTTGCACGTCCGATACCCTTATCAATCTTCTGAGCAGCATTTATCTCCATCTCCGTGGTGATATGACTGTAGATGTCCAGCGTAGTTGCGGACGAGACATGACCGATCATCGCCGATAGTGTTTTTACATCCATACCGTGTTCAAGAGCCATTGTAGCGAAGGTATGTCGCAGGTCATGGAAGCGAATACGTTTGCATTCCGCGCGTTGCAGTACGAGCTGCATCTTGCTGTAAACCGTATGAGGATCTCTTGGAGAGTCTTCCGTTTTCACAGGCGATGGAAAAATCCATTTTGATCCGTTGGTGCTCGGCTGATATGCCTTCAGCATTTTCAGCACAGATGGCGGCAGAACGATCGTCCGAATTGAGGATTTTGTTTTCGGAGGAAAGGTTTTCAGCTCACCGTTTACTCTGCTTACCTGACGCTCGATGCGTAGCTCGCCGGTGGTCATATTCAAGTATGTCCATTGCAGTCCCATCAGCTCTCCGCGACGAAGACCTGTCGACATGTCGAGCAGAAAGATTTCATAGTATCCGTCGTGCTT
>JAFTMF010000206.1 GCA_017452565.1 Clostridia bacterium | reverse complement strand
CTGGCTGTTCACAAATTCCCGCAGTAGTTCTTTCGATGCTTTCTCCATAATAAAAATACTCCCTTTCAGTTTTCTTCTCGTTTTGAGTTTCGTCTGATTGGAAGTATTTATTCACTTTTACACAAAATTTTCGGCGGTCTCGGCCCGTTTGTCTAAAAGACAAATGGGTGCTTTTTTCAACTATGTGTTCCGCAAGCGGAACGCGTAGTGTCCTTCGGACGTGAAAAGCAGACGCTTCGCTTACTGCGTGAAGCGTCTGCTCTTCACTATGTCGTAAGGCATAACTTCACTTTCGATCATATAAATTGCTTCACCTTGATTTATTTACGAAAGTACCAAATACTATCGTGAAATCGGAATTAACCTAACAGTACAATCCAACTTCCCCTTGCCAAGCATTTCATTTCATGCTATAATAAAGTAAAGCATTTCATTCGAGCATCTCATACTCCGTTCTACCTTTCAAAAGCATCCTAATTACACCAGAAAGGAAGTTATCACTATGTTCTCCGGCAAAAAATCGCTCTGCATCCTGATGGCAATAGGCTTCGTCCTCACATCAGCAGCCTTATTGGCTTCCTGCAAAGGAGGCAGCAAAACTCCCTCCGATAGCAATAAAACCGAGCCCTCCAAGACCACCCCTCCCAAAACCGATTCCACCCCCGATCCGTTGCCGCCCCCAACGGGAGACGTGGTCTACAGCGTGGTTCCCGATATGATCTGGGCTACCGCAACCAAAGATGACGCTACCGCCACCTTCGTGATGGGCAACAGCGTAAACGCATTCCAGTTTGCCCCCATCGACGTCAGCGAGATGAAGTATTTGGAGTTCGACCTTTACCTTCCTTCGGTGAAGAACCTCTCCAAGATCACCGAGAACTCTCAGTTCGAGATCACCTCGTCGGGTACCTGCGACGTGGAAGAATTCAGCTGGTCAGGTACCTCCAACGGAATCCTCCGAGGGCAGAAGCTGGAAGAGGGCTGGAACCACGTAAAGGTTCGCTTGAACTCAATGCCCGGCGTAAATCGCAAGGCGGTCAACTACATCCGCTGGTATTGGACTGCTCCCGCATCCACTATCGACGGCTGCAAAATCGCAAATCTCCGCTTTACCGTGGACGGCAGCATTGATCCCCCCGTGATCGGCAAGACGGCAGGGACGGGATTCATCGTGGAGACGGTCTATCCCACCGAGGACGTAGTGGTTGCCACGGTGGATATTACCCAAGCGCCCTACAATGCCGATCCCACCGGCAAGACCGACGTCACCAAGATCATCAACAAAGCCCTCAGCGACGTGAGCGTTGCAGGTGGCGGAACGGTTTGGATGCCTGCAGGCAAATATCTGGTCACCGACACCGTGACCATCCCCGCCTACTGCACCCTGCGAGGGGACTGGCAAGATCCCGATACGGGAACCGAGTACGGTACCGTGATCCTTGCTAAAGTGAAGGCAAATCAGCCCGTCAATCACGCGCTGTTTTTGATTGGTGGCTCTGCCGGTGTGAACGGTCTGACCGTTTACTATCCCGAGCAGAGCATCAAGGATGTGAAGGAATACCCCTTCACCTTCTACACCACCGGAGACGGCTCTTCCTATATGCTGGCATCGGTAACCAATTGTACGGTCATCAACGGCTACCGCGGCATCGGCGCCTGCGTAGTGGAGGGTAACGCTCACGAGCAGTTCTCCATCGACAACGTGAAGGGCACCTTCCTGTGTACTGCCGCCGAGGTTTACAATCAGGCGGACGTAGGTACTTGGAAGTGCGTAAATGTGAATAGCAAATACTGGATCGAATCGCCCTTAGCGGAAACGCCCGTGGATGCCGACGCTCTGCGTGCCTACATGAGAGCCAATACCGTGGGATTGATTTTAGGCGATCTAGAATGGACAGAGTTTGCCGGTCTCTACGTGGATGGATGTAAATACGGCATTCAGATCGTGAAGGGACATCGCATCGAATTTGCAGGCTCGATTTACGATGCCATCGTGACAAACTGCGATATTGGTCTGAAGGTAGACGCCATCGACACCCGTTGGGGCATGACCGTGACGAATAGCCGCATTGAGGGTAGCGTGTTCAGCATTCAGAATAACGCAGGCGGCATTGTCAAAGCAGTGAACGTAAAGCTGTCGGGTGAAATCGGCGGTAGCGGCGAGGTATCCACCGAAACTGCGGCAATCGCTGACCAAATCACCATCGATTACAAGACCACTTACCAAAAGCCTGCCGCCAAGCTCTATCTGTATCAAGGCGGTGTCAACGGCAAGGAAGATCTCTCTGCCGTTATCCAAGCATTGCTGAACGAGGCCGGCAAGACGGGAGGTATCGTCTATCTCCCCGGCGGATATTACCGTCTGGACGCCCCCCTCACCGTACCCGCAGGAGTTGAACTGCGAGGCGCAGCCGGCTCCCCCACCCGCGAGGCAACGGGATTGACCAGAGGCACGGTACTGCTGGCTTATTACGGAGACGGATCCTCCTTCGGCACCGACGATCAAGCGCTGATCACGCTGAAAGAAAATGCAGGCGTCAACGGTATCCGTATTCTCTATCCCGAAAACGGCCCTGCCGACCGCAGTTTGAACACCACTTACGCCATCAGAGGCACGGGGGCAGGGGTGTACGTGGTGAACACCTCCATCTCTGCGGCGGCATACGGTGTGGATTTCTCCGATTGCGACCGTCATTACATCAAAAAGCTGGTAACCTGCTGTTACTACAACGCCATCCAAGTGGGCGGCGACAACGGAACGGTGGAAGGCTGCCTGCAAAACGGAACGGTTCTGCTGCGCATGAGCGGCGATCTGTCGGCCTTCTGCAAGAATATGATTTCGCTAAATGACGTAGGCAATAAGCTGTTCGATACCGTAACCCGAAGAAAGTGCAAGTATATCATTGTCAAAGAAGGGGACGGACAGACGATCTACAACACCTTCGCCTACGGCACCCAAGATCTGGTGGACAACGAAGGCGGCACCAACGTGCGCGTAGTCAGCGTAGGCGGTGATAACATCGGGCGCAGACTCATCAGTCAGAGCGCAGGATCTATGACCGTGCTGGGCGCAATGCGCTACAACGGCACCTCCTATCATCACACGGCCGGTACGCTGAACCTCTACACACGGCTGACTATCAACGATAAGCACGAACCGTCGCTGGAGCTGAGCAAATAAACGATCACTACGCCAAATAGGGCGCATCCTATGGATGCGCCCTATTTTTGATTCCATTCACTCAGCCGGCAGTATGATTTCTCTCCTGACTTTGGAAATACTCCGCGTATCCCTTCACCTCAATGGCAGGGACGTAGGTTTTTGCATAGATCAGATTGCCGTTTGTATCCCTCCCGATTTGCTGATAGAAGGCGTAAAAGGGAAACCCAAAGTCCGAGTTCTTCCGATCAACGGCAAATACGTACTCCAAATCCACGAAATCGTACCCTTCGAAGCTCACTTTTTCCTGCTGCTTCATACAGATGGGGCAAGAGTGTCCACCGAACACATAGCCGTTATACAGCAGCATCTCCGCATCCGCAAGGGAGATCATTTTGGCGCTTGCCGCAACCCGATACGTCTCGGAAGCGTCCGCACGGTGTTTTATATAATAGATCTTCGCCGCACCAAGAATAGATTTGCTGTTGGAAACGTTCTCAAATCTGATCTCGATATGATCGGACACCGGCATCCCATTCATCGCATTCAAAGGATGGGCGGTTTCGTTATAATAGTATACCGTTATACTGCTCACTCCGTATTCGAAGCCTTTTCCATACGCTCGTTCCACCTTCACGTCTTCGAAGGACGTACCGAAGATGTGAAACAACTTGGCTTTCACACTGTCCAGCGAAGCAATCACCTCTGCATCGCTCTGCCGCTGATCGATCTGAATCGCCTCTCCATCCAAAACAATCCGACTACTACCGGTGGTAAGACCTACCAGAGCAAAAGACGAAGCCGATTCGGTTTGCGATGCCAAAACGGTGTAGTTGTTCACACTTTGCAGAACCTCTACCCCGGCAGAGGGGAGCGGCCGTTTCATCTCATAAGGAGGGAACTGCACGCCCAAAGAATCCGAGAGCGTCGGGAAGATAGAATCCAAAAATGCTTCAAACTCCTCATCATCAATGGCAACAGCAGGCTCGTGATACCGGTACACGCTCAAATATTCCTCGTTCGGCAAAGCGTCGATATACAAATCGTCGCTATTTGGCACGTACACCTTCTTATATGCGTTGGTGGAAGCTGAGTTCAAATACTGTGCATCAAACAGCTTGCCAATCATATCGGCAGAATACAGCGCATCTTCCCAATCGGGCAGATTGGCAAAGGTCTGATTTCCGCTCAAGAGCGGAATCGTTAACACCGCACCCACAATCAAGCAAACACAAGCCGCCAGCGCTCCCACGCGCAGCCAAATGCGTCGCCCTCGTCCCCTTTGCACACCGGATTTCTCCGCGCGCAGGATGAGATCGTCGTCGATTTCATTCATCAGTTCAAACAAACGCTCTTGTTTCAGTTTCATACCGCATATCCCTCCGATACTAAGTAGTTTTTGAGTTTCACTCTGGTTCTGGAAAGGATTTTTTGCACGTTCCCCTCTTTCAAACCGAACCGCAGGGCAATGTCCTTCACAGGCTCAGCATAAAAATACCGCCGCACAAACAAATTGCACTCCCGCTCGCCAATCGAGCGAAGAAAACGGTTGATAGATCGCACCAGCTCTTTTTCCTCTACCTGCAATTCCACAGAACTGCCATCGGGCAGACATTCGCTCAGCTCTTCCAAAGCAATGGTCAGCTCCCCATCGCCGCGCTTTTGGCGGTTTGCCGCCTTATAGCGGTCAAAGGCCAAATTGCGGGTGATTTTTGCCAAAAACAGCCGCAGACAGCCGGGCATTGCAGGAGGAATGGCATTCCACGCTCTCAGCCAAGTATCGTTCACACACTCTTCCGAGTCCTGCTCGTCAGCCAAAATCCGATTGGCAACGGTAAAGCAGTATTCACCGTACTTGCGGGAAGTCTCGGCAATGGCTTGCTCGTCCCGCCGATTGTACAGCGCAAGAATCATTCGGTCATCCATATGGTATCTCCTTTCCGATTAGATGGTCGCTCACCCTATAAGACGACGTTTACAGTGGAGTTCGGACAGATATACAAGATAATTATAACATATTTTATAAAAAATGCAAATCCGCAGGATTATTTCTTTCCTTCTTGCGTTTTTTCCTTTTTTGTGGTACAATAAATGCATAAATCTAAATTCGCACCAAGTGAGGTACTACCAATGAGCAAAACCGTATGCGTCATCACGGGCGGCGGCAGCGGCATGGGTCTGGCTGCTGCAAAGTATATGCCCAAGGACAAAATCATCGTCGTTACCGGCAGAACGATGTCTAAGCTGGAAAAGGCTGTCAGCGAGCTGACCGCACTGGGCTACGAAGCCTACGCCAAAACCTGCGACACCTCCAAAAGAGAGCAGGTCAAGGAGCTGGCAGAATACGCCGCTACCCTTGGTACCATCAAAAACGTCATTCACTCCGCAGGTCTGTCTCCTGCAATGGCAAAGCCCGAACAGCTGATGAGGGTCAATGCGCTGGGCACCGTTTACGTGAACCAGGAATTCTCCAAGCTGATGCCCGAGGGCGGCGTTATCGTGGATATTTCCTCCAATTCCGCCTATATTCTCCCCGATTTCCTGGCGAGCAAAAAGACCTTCGCGCTGGCAGAGAAGGACGAGGATCTCTTCCTGAAGAAGTCTCTGAAGATGAGCAAGATGATCAAGGACGAGTACAAATCCTCCGGACTGGCTTACGGTCTGTCCAAGAAGTTCGTCATCTGGTACGCAGCCAAGTGTGCCTTCGAGTACGGCCCCAAGAAAATCCGCGTCTGCTCTCTCAGCCCCGGACTGATTGCCACCGATATGGGCAATCTGGAAGCAGAGGAAGGTGCAAGTCTGCTGAACACCACCGCCGAGGGACGTATGGGCACCCCCGACGAGCTGGGCTACGCCATTGCCACCGTTGCCGACGAGCGCAACGGCTATCTGGCAGGCGTGGACATCCTCTGCGACGGCGGCAGCGTGATCGGTAAACAGTTCAAATAAGATAGCAAACAGTATGTAGCAAGTCGCCAACGGTGACTTGCTACAGTTCTCCCATCCCATTTCATTCTATCTTAGAAAGGAGCCGCTATGATCTTCGATCACGACGCCACGATCACCGAGTTCACTAAGAATAACCAAAACTACAAAGAATGGCGCAAAATTCATACTAAAGCCTTTGGGCGCTTGTTCGCATACGCCTTTCAAGGCAACGAAACCGCACAGATTCATCTCACCGCCACGCTAATCAGCGTCTCCGACAGACGGTTTGCTTTCGCGCTCCCCAAGCTGGAGCAGCTGCTGGATATGGCCGCTACTCCCGCAGATATTGCCGTGATGCATTATTTTGTCGGCCTCTGCCACGAGATGATGGAGCACCTCGACGAAATGACCGAGCATTACGAAGCTCTCCTTGCCTCGTCGGAGATATTTGAATACCCCATCGCCTTCCATCCCTATTATCGCACCGCCAAACTCTCGCAAAAGCACTCGGAATGCAGCAAAGCCATCTACTTTTACACCCGTGCGCTGGATTTTTACAGCCATCGGGAGCTGACCCGGGACGAGCAAGAGACAGTCGGCAGACTCCTCTATGAGATTGCAACGGTGCGGCTGTATATGCACGAATATGATGCCGCAGACCGTCTGTTGCAGCTCTCCCGTCAGTATTCAGCCAAAGCCGACAGTCAGAGAGACTACGTGACGGCAACCCTCTTGGCAGTTCAAGGCAAACAAGAGGCAGCTTATGCGCTGATAGAAAACCTGCCTGCATTTTACCAAGGTTATTTAAGACCGCAAGTCGAGGCGATCCTCACCGGAACCGATTTGCATTACTGTCAAATAACGCAAAAGAGATCCCATTACCCCAAGTTCGCAGACAAGATCCTTGCAGAGCAGGATCATCTGCGGGAGCTGATTGCAACCGGGCAGGGGGAGGAAGCAAAAACCTTCCTTTGCAATCTTCTGATGCAAACCTTCCAATTTGCCGGCAGAGTGTTGGAGTGCAGAATCGAGCCGAGGGGGGAGACGATCGTGGTCAACTGCCACAACTACCGCATCAAAACCCTGATGGCCGAGCACCAAGCGCTGTTTGATCTCATCAAGGATCGGCTACCCGGCTGGGAGTTCCGCTCGGTGTGCGAATTTGAGCACTATCCCATTGACACCCACTAAAATTGACCCAACCAAAGGAGATCGCTATGGCATTCTGGGGCATTGAACTTGCCGAATCCGACGAATTTTGCACACCCTACGACGATTTCGTGGACTTATTCGAAATCGGCGAGGAGCCTGCCAATATCGGGGCAATACTCTTGGAGCGCTACCGCAACCGGTACGGCAGCGACGAGGAGATTCCATCCAACGTCATCTTCGCTCTTGCCAAAACCCAGTGGATGTTCTGCGCTCAGTCGCAGGAAATCCTTGATCGGGTGCACGAAATGATCAAAAACGGCACTGATATTGAATACTATCGCTCCCTCGGCTTCTCCGAAGAGGATCTGACCGCACGCAGACTGGCACTGCAAAAGTTTTGGCAAAGCCTGCAAACACCCAAAACCACCGTCCGTAAACGGCGGATTTCTCCTCACAACCGCATCAAACGCCTACCCAAAGGAACGGTGGCGTGGTACGAGTACAAGGGCGACTATTTCGGCTTCGTGGTGCTGGATGCAGTTTACACCGGACGGCTGCTTGCCCTCACCAAAGCGCTGCCCGCAGAGCCCCAAACAGCGGAGGAAGTGCTCAGCGCTCCCGCCCTCACCGTGATTTGGTGGAATCTGATCACCGCTCCCAAGGGGCATCACACGATCGGCCAGATCGAGAGTAAGGGCGATTTCAACGGCAGAGGCGGTTGTTTTCTCTGCAAAGCCATCGGCTTCGGTCACAACACCACCAGCTACATGGACGAATGCCACCGCAGAGCCTATTTCGAGTTTCCCGGAAAGGTCATACGGGATCTGCTGTCCCCCGAAGCCATTCCCATCGAGTTTATGGCGGAAAGCACCCGAGAGCAAGACAAGCGTATGGTGCTGGAGCTGATGGAAAATCCCGCTTCGCCATACGCAAGAGAGCGCATCTACAATGCGCTCCATATTGATTGGTTCTTCCACTAAACCGCACAAAAACACGGCTATTTCATCGAAATAGCCGTGTTTTTCATTCCATATCAACCGCCCAAGAGGACGTCGGTGATCAGCATCACACAAAATCCCACCAACAGCGCATAGGTTGCGCCCCGCTCACTGCCGTGAGCGTGGGTTTCGGGGATCATCTCGTCGCTGATCACGTAGAGCATCGTTCCTCCCGCAAAGGCAAGGGCAAAGGGAAGGATCGCCGTGGAAACGCTCACCGCCAGATAGCCAATCAGCGTACCCACTACCTCTACGAGGCCGGTGATCATCGCGCAAACGAAGGTTTTCCGAGGAGATACCCCTGCCGCCAGCATAGGGCCGATAATCACCATACCCTCGGGGATGTTCTGCAGAGCGATACCGCCTGCAATGATCAGCGCACCGGTGGTGTCTCCCGAGCCAAATCCCACGCCTGCCGCAATGCCCTCGGGAAGATTGTGGATGGCGATGGCGGTGACGAAGAGCAAAACCTTGCTGAGATTTGCGTTGTGATGAGGTTCGATATCCGATCCCACCAATTTGTGCAGGTGAGGCACCAGCTTGTCAATGAGGTTCAGACAAATCGCACCCACGAAAATTCCCGCTACGGTGATGAGGATGCCAAGCTTCCCGCCGTACTCCAAGGAGGGCAGGATCAGTCCCAGCACCGCCGCCGCCAGCATCACGCCTGCGGCAAAGGAGAGGACAATATCCGAGAACCTGTGGGAGATATTCTTGAACAAAAAGCCGATGAGCGAACCGATAATCGTTGCGCCGCCTACGCCCAGTGCGGTAATCCAGACCAATTCCATCTACGTACCTTCCTCTGAGGTTATTTCACTTCTTCAAAGAAGGAAGCGGGACGCTTGCAAAGAGGACAAACAAAATCCTCGGGAAGAGATTCTGCTTCGTGAACGTAGCCGCAGATCTTGCAAGCAAATTTCTTCAGATCGCCTGCAGGCGCTTCTTCCACAGCTGTTTCGGTCTTCTTCTCGCACAGTTCCTTGGCCAGTGCTTCTACCTGCAAAGCGCTCTGTTTATTCAGCGCAGACAGAAGAGTCACAGTAGTGTCGGCATAGGTGAGATTCTTGCACTTTTCCAGCATTCCGCGCATCACCTTTGCCGCCATAGGCGCCCAGCTGCCGTTTTCTATAAAGGCAACGGTGCGATTCTGGAAGTTGCGCTCGGTGAGATGATCAATGAAGGTGCGCATATAGGGGAAAATATCTGCATTGTAGGTAGTGGTCGCCAGCACCAGACGGTCGTAGCGGAAGGCCGCCTCCACCGCCTCTGCCATATCGCAGCGCGCCAGATCGTACATCTCTACCTTAGGACAGCCTGCCGCCTTCAGCTCATCATACAAATAGCCAACTGCCTCCTTGGTATTGCCATACACCGAGGTGAAAGCAATCGCCACGCCCTCGCTTTCGGGACGGTAGGAGGACCAGATATCGTACAGGTTGATGTAATAGCCCAAATTTTCGGTGAGCACGGGACCGTGAAGGGGACAGATGGTCTGAATATCCAGCGCAGAAGCCTTTTTCAGCAGATTCTGCACCTGTGCGCCGTACTTGCCCACAATGCCGATGTAGTAACGTCTTGCTTCGCAAGCCCAATCCTCTTCCACGTCCAGCGCACCGAACTTGCCGAATCCGTCGGCAGAGAAGAGCACCTTGTCGGTGCTGTCATAGGTGACGATGACCTCGGGCCAGTGCACCATAGGAGCGGTCACGAAGGTGAGGGTATGCTTGCCCAGCGTAAGGGTGCTGCCCTCTCCCACAACGATGCAACGGTTGGAAAGATCCAATTGGTAAAAATTCTTCATCATCGTGAAGGCTTTGGCGGAAGATACGACGATTGCACGGGGATAAGCCGCCAGAAAGCGCACGATGTTAGAAGAGTGATCGGGCTCCATATGCTGGACAATGAGGTAATCGGGAGCCTGCCCGCCCAGCTCGTTTGCGATATTAGCCAGCCACTGATGACCGAAGCGATAATCCACCGTATCCATCACGGCGATTTTCTCGTCTACGATCACGTAAGAGTTGTACGCCATCCCGTTCGGCACGTCATACTGACCCTCAAACAGATCGATTTCGTGGTCGTTTACGCCAACATAGCGAATATCATTGGTAATTTTCATAGTTTTTCCTGTTTTTCTATCAATTCAGTTGCTAATTTCAATTAGCTGCCCATCAGGATATCGGAGATGATCTCCATTACCTTGTCGTGGCATCCGCCGCATCCGGTGGAGCAGTGGGTTGCATCCTTTACCTTATCGAAGATCGCCAGCACGTCACCCAAATTGGTGTTATTGTGGATCGCGTTCTCGATGTCGAAATAGCTAACCTGATTGCAGAAGCAAACGGTGTAGTTTTCGGAAGAGGTGTTCTTGGTTTCCTTCACGGGTACTACTATGGGAGCAACCTCAGCGCTTGCCATCCACAGACTATGGAGATTGCAGTAAGCGTACACGGCGATGGGCTTCTCGTTTACGGTGATAAAGGAAGCGGTAGGCATCTTACCGGGGGTCAGGTACTTGCGGTACACGCCCTTGTCGGTGAGCAGGCAAACCCACTCGATATAGTGTTCCTCGGTCATAGGGTGATCTACAGAACCGATCTTCACCCAAACACGGTTATCGGTTACCTTTACAACGGGGATGTGCTTCTCGGCAGACGCCTCGGTAGTGCCGGGGAAGAGACGTTCCATCTTCTGACCGCAGCACATTACAGGCACGCCGGAGTCCTTCACTACTTCGATGATATTTCCACAGTGGGGACATTTGAAAAATTTAACTTCGCTCATAATAAGTTCCTCCAGATGAGATTTATTATCTATAGTATACTCTATTTTGCAGCAAATTGCAAGAACTCCGGACAAATTCCTAAAACTTCTTTCTATGCTTGCACTTTCCTACGCCAACATACGCCCTTACAGCGTGGACAAATACTCCTCCGCAAAGTGAGCGGCAACGGCGCCGTCTGCGGCGGCAGTTACCACCTGCCGGAGCGCCTTCGTCCGCACGTCTCCTGCGGCAAATACGCCGGGAATGGAGGTCTTGGTCGTCTCGTCGGCCACGATGTAGCCGGCGTTGTCCAGCTCCAGCTGTCCTGCCAAAAATTCGGTAGCAGGCTGTCTGCCGATGCTGACGAATACGCCGTCGCAGGCAACCTCCCGAATCTCGCCGGTCTTTGTATCACGAAGTTTTGCGCCTATCACTCTGCCGTCTACGAGAAACTCGGAAACGGCGCTGTTATAGCAAAATTCGATGTTTTCTGCCTTTTCCAGCGGTGCGTGATAGATTTTCGTTGCCCGCAAAGTATCACGGCGGTGCACCAAATACACCTTTTCCGCCAAATGGGAGAGATAGAGTGCATCGGAAACAGCGGAATTGCCGCCGCCTACCACCATCACGGTCTTGCCCTGATAGAATCTGCCGTCGCAGTGGGCGCAGTAGTGCACGCCTCTGCCCACCAGCGATTCCTCGCCCGCAACGCCCAGTGCACGGGGATTGGCACCGGTAGCGATCACTACGGTTTTAGCGTAGAATGTGCCCGTCCAAGTGTCGATCTGCTTGGGTGTGGCGGCAAGATCCACCGCCGTCACCTCGGTATACTCGGTCTGTGCGCCGAATTTTTCGGCATTCGCCTGCATCTGCATACCCAGGGTGATGCCGTCCACCGCCTCGATACCGGGATAATTCTCGATGTCACCGGTGAGGGTCATCTGTCCCCCTGCCGCCATCCGTTCCATCACCAGTACGCTAAGTCCTGCACGTGCGGCGTAAAGAGCGGCCGCATATCCCGCAGGACCGCCGCCTAAAACGATCATATCGTAAATTCGTTCCATAAAACTACCTCTTGTTCGATTTCGATTTTCGAAAATCAATTGACTTTTCGTCCAAACAGCGGTATAATACCCATAGAAATTGTCCACATGGAGGGTATCGTATGGGAAGAGCGATGTTTGAACCGGTCTATCAAAAAATGTTCCCCTTCTGGACGGAAATCACCGAAGCGGACAGAGATTTTATCTGCGAGCATTCGCTGGCACTCACCTATCCCAAAGGGACGAACATTCACAATGCGAACGAGTGCGCCGGGGTGATTCTGCTCAGAAAGGGCTGTTTGAGAGTCTATATTCTTTCGGAAGAGGGGAAGGAGATCACCCTCTACCGTCTCCACGACGGTGATCTGTGTATGCTGTCGGCCTCCTGCGTCCTGCAGAGCGTTACCTTCGACGTCCACGTAGATGCCGAGGAAAACAGCGAGTGCTACGTACTCAGCAGTTACGCCTTCGCAGCAGTATCAGAGCGCAATCCCAACATCAAAATCTTCGCGCTGGAGACCACGGTAAGCCGTTTCTCCGACGTGATGTGGGTTATGCAGCAGATCCTCTTTATGAGCATGGACCGCCGCCTTGCCATCTTCCTTTGCGACGAGGTCGCCCGCACCGGATCGGACGTTGTTCCCCTCACCCACGAGCAGATCGCCAAATACATGGGATCTGCCCGAGAGGTGGTGTCAAGGATGCTGAAATACTTCGCCACCGAGGGAATCGTAGAGCTTTCCCGCAAGGGTGTGAGGATCACCGACAAAAGGCGACTGAAGGAATTAGCCCTCTAACATTGCAAGGATCTGCGCCTTGGGTCTTGCACCTGCAGACTGATTGACTACCTTGCCTTCTTTCATCACTACCAGCGTGGGGATGCTCATCACGCCGAACTCTTTTGCCAGCTCGGGGGAGTTGTCCACGTTGATCTTGCAGATAAGATACTCCGGATGCTCATCGGCAATCTGTGCCACGAAGGGGGCAACCATACGGCAAGGGCCGCACCAATCGGCGTAAAAGTCCAAGAGGACGGGTTTATCGCTGTTCTTCACAGCCTCGAAATTTTCGCTCGTTACAACAAGTACTGACATAGTTCAAATTCCTTTCTATTTATAAGTACAGTATTGGATAATATTCGGCAGATCATTCTTTTCGTTTTGATTTGCCGATTTCTTTTTTGTGATTCCATTGTAGCATATTCTACCGGGTATTTCTGTGACTAAGTCACAACAATTACCGCTTTTTGGTTGACAAACCATTGTTTTCGTGCTAAAATGAGAGCAAACCATACATAAAGCGAGGGATAAGATTATGTTTTTCAAACCGAAAGATCGTAGTATGACCATCAGCGGAGGAGTGCTGACTGACTATGATGACAATCAAAACAAAACCGGTATCGTAAGTGTTCCCGATGGAGTTCATACCATTGGCGAGGATGCATTTCGATATCAAAGCGTCAGCGCTGTTTATCTTCCCCACGGCCTTGTACGAATTAAAGCAGGCGCATTCAATGATTGTTGGCATTTGGAGCGTCTGAATCTTCCCGACGGCGTTCGCGTCATCGAACGCAGCGCCTTTGAAGCGTGCCGCGATCTGCAAAGCATCTACATCCCCGACGGCGTCACAGAAATCGGCTTCCGCGCATTTGCCGACTGCCCCAATCTGCGCAGCATTAGCATTCCCGGAAGCGTGAAGAAGATCGAGGGAATGTTATTCGACTCCTGTACCTCCTTGAAAGAGATCCATCTGGGCCACGGCATTGAATCCATCGACGGCTGGGCATTCCGTAATTGCTCTGCACTGGAGCGCATCTCCATCCCCACCAGCGTCCGCTATATCGCCGACAACGGCATCTTTATCAGATGCACCAACCTGAAGCATCTGGACATTTCGGTGGGATTCGCCCATTGCATCTCCACACTCGCCCTCCCTGCCTCTTGCCAAGTCCACTATATTATGCCCTAACCGCAAAAAGTCCCCCGAACAATCGGGGGACTTTTGCATCGGGGGACTTTCGCAACCATCAGGGGAGCACAATCGGGGGACTTTTCAAAGCCCCCCGATTGCATATTATGCCAAAAACCGCTTCTGCCCTTATTTCATCACGCTGAGGAATTCCTGCAGACGACGGCTCTTTGGATTGGTAAATACTTCTTCGGCATCTCCCATCTCTGCAATTACGCCGTTGTCCATAAAGATCACCTTGTCGGAAACCTCACGGGCAAAGCCCATTTCGTGGGTGACCACCAGCATCGTAGTGTCCTCTTTAGCCAGATTTTTCATAACCGCCAGCACTTCCACCGTGATTTCGGGATCCAGCGCCGAGGTAGGCTCGTCAAAGCAGAGGATATCGGGCTTGAGCGCCAGCGCACGGGCAATAGCCACTCTCTGCTGCTGTCCGCCCGAGATCTGACAGGGATAGCTATCCAGCTTGTCCTCTAAGCCCACCTTTTTCAGAAGCTCAATGGCGTGGGCACGGATCTCCTCCCGTATCTGCTTCTTGTTCTTCTTGTAATCGGGGGACTCCTTCGCCAGCAGGAGAGGAGCGAGACAGACGTTGTCCAGCACCGTATACTGGGGGAAGAGATTGAAAGACTGGAACACCAGCCCCAAATGGAGCCGTTTTTGCCGGATCTCTTCGTCGGAGTGAGATTTTTTATCGGCGGCATCAAAAAGCAGATTACCATTCAGATAGAATTCCCCTCGGTCGGGCGTCTCCAGAAAGTTGATACAACGCAGCAAGGTTGTCTTACCGCTGCCGCTGGATCCGATAATGCAGAGCACCTCGCCCTTTTCCATAGAAAAGTCGATGCCCTTGAGCACCTCGGTATCCCCGAATTTTTTATAAATGTTTTTCGCTTCGAATATTGCCATGGTGCATCAGCTCCTGAAATAGCTCAGTTTTTTCTCAATGTGACGGAACAGCCAAGTCAGTCCCGCATTGAAAATGAGGTAGAACGCGCCCGAATAGAAGAGGGGCCAGATGATGAACTCGCTGTTGAGAATCTCACGGGACATAAAGTAGATCTCGTAAACGTTAACCGTAGCGGCAAGGGCGGTGTCCTTTACCAGCGTGATCGTCTCGTTGGCAACCGGCGCCATAATCCGTTTGATCACCTGCAGAAGCACGATGCGGAAGAAGATCTGGGATTTAGTCATACCCAGCACCTGACCGGCCTCATACTGTCCCTGGGAGATGCTCTCGATACCGCCGCGATAAATCTCGCTGAAATAGCAAGCGTAGTTAATGACGAAGGCAAACAGCGCACCGGCAAAGTATGCGGCATTGGTATTGCCTGCAAAAATAGGCCATCGGACCAGAGGGCTGTTGAACACAATCCCGGGGATATACACCACCACCATAAGCTGCAGAAGCAGAGGCGTGCCTCTGATGATGTAAACGAAGCCCCTCGTTACAAAACTGAGGGGCTTCCACTTGCTCATAGTTCCAAATGTAAATACCAAACCCAGGGGTAGTGCTAACAGGAGCGTAAAGAAGAAGAGAAGAAGGGTATCCTGAAAGCCCGACAGCAGTTTGAGTGTTACATCCAAGAAGCTCATTATTTACCCAGCGCTTCCTCGTACAGGTCGGTAAGATCGTACTTTTCGGCGATCTTCTTCAGCGTACCGTCTGCAACCAGCTCTTCGATGATCTTGTTTACCTTAGCGGTCATATCGGAGCCTACACGGAAGCCAATCGCATACTCTTCCTGAGTCAGCTCAATGCCTTCGATCATTACGAAGTCCTTGTAGTCGCCGCTGCCGCAGGTGGATTTTGCCATGGTGTAGTCTACCACGATAGCGTCCACGTTGCCTGCCAGAAGGGCAACGAATGCATTCTGCTGAGAATCGGAGGGGTTATAAGTAGCGTTCTTCAGATTCTTGTCTGCCTTGATAGCTGTTTCGCCAGCGGATTCAGCCTCAGCAGTGAGCAGGGCATCCTTCAAGCTCTCGGTGGAGGTGTACTTCTCGGCATCTTCCTTCTTGATCACGATGCACTGCTTATTGATCAAGTAGCTGGTGGAGAAGTCCATATTCTCACGGCGCTCCTCGGTAACAGTCAGACCGTTCCAGATTGCGTCGATGTTCTTCGCCTTCAGCTCGGTCTCTTTGTTCTTCCAGTCGATGACCTTGAAATCGGGTTCTACACCCAGCTTTGCGCAAACTGCCTTGGCAAATTCGGTATCAAAGCCGATGAGATCGCCGTTGTCGTCGTAATAGTTCATAGGGGAGTAGATGGTAATACCGATGGTAAGCTTTCCGTTGTCCTCAACGTATGCCAGATCGGATTGGCCGCCGCAAGCGGTGAAACAGGTGAGCATCATCACCAGCGCAAGGGCTGCAAGCAGGAATTTTTTCATTGTGTTAGTCTCCTTTGGATTGAAAAATAGTTGATACTTTAGCGTGCTAAAGTGGATAGGTGTATCATACCACAAACAGATGCATTTGTCAATACGTTTTGCAGAATTTCTGCAAAAGAATAGAGCGGATTTCGTATCCGCTCTATCTTGTTATACACCACCGGTGAGGGCGACGAAAATACCGCCGCAAATCGTCCAGATCAAAGCCGTTGTCAAGCACTGCACAATCGCCCAAATCCATTTTCGCCCGATGCGCTCCCGCTCGTCAGGAATCCCACGCTCTTTGGAATAGGTAAAGAGAGTGACACACAGCAGAATGGGCGCAATGGGTAACAGTCCGCCGTAGAAAAACATACCTTCGCCAATTTGAAAGCAAAGCGCGTGAATCGAATCGGACAGCCCCACCAAAATCAATGCCGCCGCACAAAGAAGTGCATAAAACACTTGTACAATTGCAGTAATCTTCAACCATTTGATTGTTTTCATAGTATTCTCCTTTGCCTTGTTTGGAAATAATCAATAGGGACGCACCCCATCGCAGAACACGATCAACGGTGCCACTGCCCAAGGATGGAAGAGGGAGGTGTTCCACTTCTGATCCTTCCCCCACGCCTCGAAGGTAACCGTAGCCCCCTCGGCGATCATATTCAGCCAAGCCCCTCCGTCGGTGGCAAGGGCTTCACAGAGCGCACCCTCTCCCGCATTTTTCAGCGCGGCGAGGGCGAAATAGGCCATATAAACGCCCATGGAAGTGAGTTTTTTCGCCGCAATAAACTCCACCAGCCGAGCCTTCAGCGCTTCATCCCCGCATCCGATGCCGAAGAGCAGGGGGAAAATCTGAGAATGCACCGCCGAATGATCGCTGAGCGCCGAATCGGCAAACAGCCCCGT